>NZ_JABUMQ010000536.1:0-4197 GCF_013336645.1 Myxococcus sp. CA039A
GGGTGGGGGCGCTGCAGCTTCCTCCAGAGGTCCAGCAGGGCGGCCCCGCCAGTGACTCCCAGACGCTCCAGTCTCGCGTGGGACGGCTGGAGCGCGACGCCATCGCCGAGGCTCTGCGAGAAGCCGGCGGCAAGAAGGTCCGGGCCGCTGCGTTGCTGGGCATCAGCCGCCCCACGCTGGACAAGAAGATCGAGGAGTACGGCCTCGCGGTGGAGCGGGGACGACGGGGGGAGGACGGGCGCTAGCCGCTCACCCGTGTCACTTCCCGCGACTGAGCACCACGCCGCCGATGATGAGCGCCGCGCCCAATCCCTGGAGCAGCGTGGGCCTCTCTCCACGAACGCCCCACGCGGTGAGCGCGGCCACGATGGGTACCCCCGTGTTGTAGAGCGACGCGCGTGCGCTGCCCACCTGCTGCACCGTGCGCCCCCAGATGAAGTAGCTGAGCACCAGCGGAATCAGCGCCGAATACACCACGCCCGCCCAAGCACTGAAGCCGATGCTCCCCACGTCCAGGGCGAGCACCGCCGGCGCTCCCGCCAGCACCACTCCCGGAGCTCCCGCCAGCATGGTGATGGCGGTGATGCGCAGCGCCGACACCTCGTTGCCCAGCGAGCGGATGCCCACGGTGTAGATGGCCCAGCAGACGCAGGCCACCAGGATGAGCCCGTCTCCCAACCGGGTGTCCGTGCCCAGCGATGGTCCTCGTGCCGCCACCACCAGCAGCATCCCCATCACCGCCAGCGACATGCCCATCACCAGTGGACGGTTGAGCCGCTCGACTCCCAGCGCCGCGCCGAGGGCCGCCACCAGCACGGGCGTCACCGCCACCAGCATCCCGCTGTTGGCCGCCGTCGTGTTCGCCAGCCCCAGGATGAAGCTCAGCTGGTACGCCGTGTTGCCCACCAGTCCGAGCATCCCGAGCTTGAAGAGCACCCGCCACGGCAGCGGCTTCCACCCCTCCACCGCGAGCAGCAACACCGCCATGGCCACCGAGGCCACCGCGAAACGCACCGACATGAAGGCCAGGGGAGGAATCACCCCCAGGGCCTCCTTCACCACCGTGTAGTTGGTGCCCCAGACAACGACGACACCAAGGATGGCCAGGTCGGAGGCCGAGAAGGCGCGGGGCGGCGCAGCAGGGACACTGGCGGCGGATGTGGACACGTCGCGCGAGGAAATAAGACCCAGCGTCCTTTCGTGCAAGCCGACGTTTCCCCGCCGCTCGGCTTGTCCCCATGCCGCGCCGTGGCTTAAACGCGCGCCATGGACCTACGCTTTTCGGACGAGGTGCGTCGCGCCCTCGACTCGCGGCAGCCCGTCGTCGCCCTGGAGACGAGTGTGGTGGCCCAGGGACTTCCCTATCCGGACAACCTCGCCGCCGCCCGAGCCTGCGAGGAAGCCATTCGTCGCGCCGGTGCCGTGCCCGCCGCCACCGCCGTGGTGGACGGCGTGGTGTGCATCGGCCTGGAAGACGCGGCCCTGCGCCGACTCGCGGAGGGCAAGGAGCCCCTGCTGAAGCTCGGCTCGCGCGACCTGGCCATCGCCGTGGCCACCCGTGCCTCCGGTGGCACCACCGTCAGCGCCACGTGTGAGCTGGCCGCCGCGGCCGGCATCCGTGTCTTCTCCACGGGGGGCATCGGCGGCGTCCACCGGGGCGCCTCGGAGCACTGGGACATCTCCCAGGACATCGCCGCGCTGGCTCGCTTCCCCGTGGCAGTGGTGTGCGCGGGCGCGAAGTCCGTGCTCGACCTTCCCAAGACGATGGAGCTCCTGGAGACCGCGGGCGTGCCCGTCATCGGCGTGGGCACCCGCGAGCTGCCGTCCTTCCACAGTCGTGACTCCGGCATCACGCTGGAGCACAGCGTGAATGACGTGGCCACCGCCGCGCGCATCGCTCGCGCTCGCTTCGAGACGCTGGGGCAGGGTGGGGTGCTCTACACCGTGCCGCCGCCGGAGGAGACCGCGCTGCCTCGCCATGAGGTCGAGCTGCAGATCGCCTCCGCGCTCGCGGAAGCCGAGCGCCAGGGCATCCGGGGCAAGGACGTGACGCCCTTCCTGCTGCGCGAGCTGGGCCAGCGCACGGGCGGCAAGACGCTCAAGGCCAACCTCGCGCTCCTCGTGAACAACGCCCGCTTCGCCGGTCAGCTCGCCGTGGCCTACGCACGCGGCGACTGAACCTGCTCCCTGGGGCGCGGGCGCTGTCTTCCCGCCGCGCCCTCGGGGGCCTTCGATGGATGCGCGGCGCGGCTACTGCTGGAACCAGCGCATCATCGTCTCGAGCTGCTGGCGGTCCACCTCGTCGAAGGTGGACTTGCTCGCGGAGTCGATGTCCAGCACCGCGAGCAGCTCGCGATTCTTCCCGTACACCGGCACCACGATTTCCGACGCGGAGCGCGCGTCGCAGGCGATGTGCCCCGGGAAGGCGTGCACGTCCGCCACCACCTGAGTCTCGCCCTTCGCCGCGGCGGCGCCGCAGACGCCCTGGCCGAACTTGATTTCCAGGCAGCCCAGTGTGCCCTGATAGGGGCCCACCCGGAGCAACTTCCCGGGAGTCACCACCCGGTAGAAGCCCGTCCACAGGTGGCCAAAGGCGTGGTGAATCAGGCAGCTCATCGTCGCCATGCCCGCGATGGGGTCGTCGATGCCGGCGAGCGCTGCTTGAACGTGCTGCTGCAGTTCCTCGTAGGCCTGCGCCTTGGGAGCCGCGCGCAGGTCCAGGGTGATTTCCGCCATGATGGGGTCCTCGAGCCAGGTCTCCGCACCCGCCCGTCAGGGCCCGGCGCGGTCATCGTCGTCCCACGCTTCATATCCTGAATCCCACGCCGCACAGGAGGCACCGTGGAAACGCTCCTTCTCGATTCGAATACCTGGCTGCTGGTCCTCACCGGCGCGGGCGTCTCCGCCGAGAGCGGAGTCCCGACCTTCCGAGGAATGAACGGGCTCTGGGAGGACCAGCCCGTGGAGCAGGTGGCCTCGCCCGAGGGCTTCGCGAAGGATCCGCTGCGGGTGTGGCGCTTCTACTCCCAGCGGCGAGCAGGGGCCGCGGGCGTCTCGCCCAACCCCGGCCATGACGCGCTGGTTTCCTGGGAGCGTCACCTGGGCGACCGCTTCCTCCTGGCCACGCAGAACGTGGATGGGCTGCACTCACGTGCGGGCAGCCAGCGCGTGGTGGAGATGCACGGCAACCTCTTCAAGACGCGCTGTAGCAACGACGAGTGCAAGCGCGCCCCCTTCGAGGACACCACCGTGTACGCAGCGGGCACGGTGCCCGGGTGCAAGGACTGCGGCAGCCTGCTGCGGCCCCACATCGTCTGGTTCGGCGAGTACCTGGACCCCGCGGACCTGGAGCGCATCCAAGACTTCTCGCTGCGCGCCGCCAGCTCCGGCGGGCGCTTCGTCTTCCTGGCCGCGGGCACCTCCGGCGCCGTCTACCCGGCTGCGGGCATGGTCGATCAGGTGCGCGGTGCGGGCGGGGAGACGTGGCTCGTCAACCTGGACCCCGCGGAGAACTCCCGTCGCTTCGAGCACTCCGTCCAGGGCAAGAGCGGTGAGGTGCTCCCGAAGCTGGGGCGACTCGTCTGAGTCCGCCGCATGGCGGGCAGTGCGCTCCCGGGCAGCACGCCCGTGCCTGGGACGCGAGCCCCGCCGCATGACGGCTCCCGGTGCGCACGGGAGCCGGCGGGCGCTACTCGAAGACGTTGATATCCTGCCCGGTGTTGGCGGGCCGAGGCGCTTTCGGCTTGGGGGGCGTCGCGGCGCGAATGGGCTCCAGCGTCACGTCCACCGTCTGGCTGTCTCCGGCGACACGGCTGAAGTTGAGCGAGCGCTCCTCGGACTTGTGGTTCGCGAGGCGGAAGCTCAGTTGGTGGGACTTTTCTCGCGGCAGCATGAGCTCGATGGGTGTGGTGCCGATCTGCTCCTCGCCCTCGTAGATGGCGGCCCCGGACGGCGTCGAGTTGAACTTCACCCGAAGCGCCTGCGGTGCGGCGTCGACCGGAGTCGTGGCCCCCGAGGGACTCGTCGGCCTGTCCCGAGGGACCTCGACGACCTGGGTCGCTGGCTGCTTGGAGCCACCCTGGCCTCCTCCCAGCACCACCGCCGCGCCGATGCCGAGCAGCACCAACGGCACCGCGACGAACGCGACCTTCTTGCCCGTGGACATGCCCTCCGGCTCGGGTGGGGGAGGCGGCGGGG
>NZ_JABUMQ010000537.1:0-4176 GCF_013336645.1 Myxococcus sp. CA039A
CAACCCACCCACCCACGCCAGGCTGAAGGCCAGCTCTCCCGCCAGCACGCCGCCCAGCTCCATCAGCATCCGCGCCGAGCGCTGCGCGCCCTCCGCCACCAGCTCCAGATGAAGCGTGTCGCGAATGCCCTCCAGCTTCACCATCACCACGCAGCCGCTGAGCACCAGCGCGGCGACGATGGAGCCTCCAAAAGTGAAGGGCAGGAACCACGCCTGTCGGGGCCACGAGAAGCCGCCGCCCTGGAGCACCACCGTCGGGTCCTTGCGCTGCTCCTCGAGCGCCAGCGGCAGCAGCATCCGCTCCAGCGAGACGCTGATGGGAAAGCCCAGCAGCACGCCGCAGCACACGCCGATGATGGTGCCCAGCACGACGAGGCCCAAATCCTTGTGCCAGGTCAGACACACGTGGAGGCTGAACCAGAAGCCTCCCAGCGTCCATCCGACCCAGGACGTTCCCACCGCCACGCGCCACGGGAGTCGGAGGATGCGCTCCAGCCGCGCACCCGGCCTGTCACCCGCATATGCCCGCAGCGCGCTGCCCACCAGCCACCGCATGAACAACGCGGGGTAGATCATCCCCAGGCCCACGAGGATGGGCGGCAGCACCCACGCCACCGCCTTCACGCCCTCCCAGCCCGCCACTCCCATGGACATGCCATTGAGGTACGCGGCGATGGGCGCGGCTGGCACCACCCACGCCATGAACACCTTGAGCGCACGCCACCGATACTCGCGAATCACCTTGTCTTCGATGCTCATACCGGTCGCTTTCCCGCGTCATGCGGCCACGAAGAATCCATGCTGACGGGATGGCTCCAGACACCATTCTCCGCACGTCATCGAGTGGAAAGCGAGAGGGCCGCGCCCGGTTCCAGACACTGCACAACCGTCATGCCAGAGCTTGTTGAAAGACATACACATCCAGGAAAACCTCCTCCCCAAGCAAACAAGGGCGAGGAGGCGGCCGAGGTCAGTCCGCGCAGCAGGCGCGAATGGCCGCCGAGTACAGGCGCAGGGACTTGCGCGCGGCGGCGGCGACACGGGCGGGCTCGGTGCTCTCCGAGTCCACGGAGAGCTTGAGGATTTCGAGCGCTTCCACCGGGTGCAGGTCGTCGTAGCGGGCGTGGGCCTTGAGCCACATCATGGCGCTCGCGTCGATGCGCGCTCCATCCGAGGCGTAGCCCCGGAAGGGCTCCACCACCTCCTTGGTCCACACACCGGTGATGCCCTCGATGGCCCAGTTGGACGCGGCGATGCCCTCCGCCAGCGTGCCGCGCGCGCAGGTGTCGCGCAGGTGCGCGTGCAGCGCCTGGATTTCCGGCAACGGGCGCACGGAGAAGAGCGAGTCGGGCTCCATGCCGATGGCACGCACCCAGTCGATGAACCACTCCGCGTGTTTCGCCTCGACGCCCAGATTCTGCAGGAGCCAGCGCCGGATGCTCGCGTCCCCTTCATGCCGCCCATACGTCGTCTTCGCGAGCGACAGGCCCATGTATTTGGGGAAGGACTCGACGATGAGGAAGAACTGCGACAGCACGCGCCGCCAGTACCCCAGCGGCGGGCGACGTCCCTCCGCCGTGTCGCGAAACAGCGGAGGCCAACAGGCCGCGTTCCAGTCCGCGCGCGTCGACTCCAGCATCGACTCCAGCCAGCGCGGATGCGGCGAGGGCTTCAGGGGCGGAGGCCCATAGCGACGCACGAGTGGCTCGAACGAGGGAACATTCACTTCCAGGCTGGTCGACGACATGGCTCCAGGACGCTCCTTTTCGCGGCGGGTGCCAGACCGACATGGCCCCCCCTCACCCGCCGGAGCGGCCCATAGTGGTGACAGCACCTGCACGCGGCCATGCAACTGTTCGCATGCGACGCTTTTCTCACCGCCATGTTTCAGAATTCGCTCTGGAGCACCCCGAGGGGTCTGTCGCACCGCGGCGTCTGTGTTTCCCCTTCCACACGCGAGGCCGCCCGCATGTCACGGGCGGGCGAGCACGGCTCACGGCGTGCGGGCCACCGCGTGGCGTGCCTTCTCGAGCATGCGGCGAAGGGGCGCTTCATCGGCGCGGGCGAGCGCTTCGTCCCAGGTGAGCCACTGCGCGCCGGTGGACTCGTTGGGGGCATGCGCGAGCGACGCGGGGTCCTCCGCCACGACGAGGTAGCGCACGTCCAGGTGCTGGTGCTCGGGCTCATCGCGCCGGGCGGGGATGGTGTGGATGTCCACGTCGAGCGGCCGGGGCGCTCGGGGGTGGAGCGTGACGCGGCAGCCGGTCTCCTCGCGGGCCTCGCGCAGCGCGGTGGTCTCCATCAGGCCTGCGTCCACGGCGTCCGCATGCCCGCCTGGTTGCAGCCAGCGCTTGAGCTTGCCGTGCAGCACCATCACCACGCGCTCGCCCTCCGGGTCCACCACCACGGCGCTGCCGGTGAAGTGCGCTTCGGGCTGCGCGCGGGAGAAGGGAGACGGCAGCGTGGCCGCGTGGTGGCGCATGCGCTCCAGATCTTCTCGCTCCTTGTCGTCCTGGGGGACATGACGCGCGAGCAATTCACGCAGGGCGGCGGCGTTCGGGGATTCCATGCGCGCCCACGTACCCCCGGGGAGCCCTCGCGCGCCAGCGCCTTCTGGAAGCGGCCGACCGCCACGGTCCGGTGTAGGGTGCCGCCCCGGGTGTGCTCTCATGCGGACGCACCCGGGCGGCCGGCGCCCCCGTGGCATGAGGACATCGAAACACCATGGCGCGCATTCTCGTCATCGACGACCACGACACGCTGCGCGAGGGGATGACCGTCACCCTCACGCGCTCCGGCCACGCCGTGTCCGCTGTCCGAGGCGGGGCGGACGGCCTGGCCGCATACCGCAAGGCCCCCTTCGACCTGGTCGTCACGGACCTCAAGATGGACGGCCTGGACGGCATCGCCGTCACGCAGGCGCTCAAGGCGCTGGACGCCTCCGCCGTCGTCATGGTGGTGACGGCCTTCGGCACCATCGAAACCGCCGTGCGGGCGATGCAGGAGGGCGCCTACGACTTCATCACCAAGCCCTTCACGCCCGACGTGCTGCGCGCCAAGGTGGACAAGGGCCTGGAGCTGGCCAGCACCCGGCGCAAGGTGGAGAAACTGGAGGCGCGCACCGCCGCGCATGACGCGGACGCGGCGCTCTCCCACGGCAGCATGGTGGGCGACAGCGAGCCCATGCAGCGGCTGCTCAGCCAGGCACGCAAGGCGGCGCACAGCAACGCGACGGTGCTGGTGCGCGGCGAGAGCGGCACCGGCAAGGAGCTCATCGCCCGCATGCTGCACCAGGAGTCCCCGCGCAAGGACGGCCCCTTCGTCGTCGTGCACTGCGCGGCGCTGGCGGAGACGCTGCTGGAGAGCGAGCTGTTCGGCCACGAGCGCGGCGCCTTCACCGGCGCGGTGAAGCGCAAGCTGGGCCGCTTCGAGCTGGCCGACGGCGGCACCCTCTTCCTCGACGAAATCGGAGAGATTCCCCACTCGGTGCAGACCAAGCTCCTGCGCGTGCTGCAGGAGAAGGAAATCCAGCGCGTGGGCGGCGAGGAGACCCTCAAGGTGGACGTGCGCGTGGTGAGCGCCACGCACCGGGACCTCCAGGCCGAGGTCAAGGCGGGCCGCTTCCGCGAGGACCTCTACTACCGGCTGCACATCGTCCCGTTGATGCTGCCGCCCCTGCGCGAGCGCCCCGAGGACATCACCTCCCTGGCCCGGCACTTCGTGGCCAAGCACGCCCCCCGGGTGAACCGCCGGGTGACGGGCATGGATGAAGGCGCGCTGCGCGCCCTGGCCCGGCATGTGTGGCCCGGCAACGTGCGTGAACTGGAGAACGTCGTGGAGCAGGCGCTCGTCTTCGCCGAGGGCGACGTGCTCACCGTCACGGACCTGCCCTCGCACCTCACCGGCGCCGCGCCGCGCATGGACGCGGGGCTGCCCGTGCCCCATGGAGACCGGCCCCTTCCAGACATCCTGGAAGATTTGGAGCGGCAGCTGATCGCCCGCGCCTACGAGAAGGCGGGGGGTGTGAAGACGGAGACCGCCCGGTTGCTGGGCATCAAGACGTCCGCGCTGTACTACAAGCTGGAGAAGTACGGCTTCCTCCCCAAGGGCACGCCACCCGACGAGGGGTAGTCTCGAAAATCCGTGACCCAGGGTCCCCTCCCCGTGACTTTCCAC
>NZ_JABUMQ010000538.1:0-4129 GCF_013336645.1 Myxococcus sp. CA039A
ACCCAGGCGCGATCAGCAACACACGCCAAGTGATCGAAATCCCAAAGACTTTCTTCAAATCACGATCAACCCAATTGTTTTCGACACCCTGATTCCACACGGTGTGTCGGTGTCTCGGGTGCGGATTTCTCCCTCTGTCTACGCCCGGTGTTTCACCGAGCCAACTTTTCGTCCGGAGGCCGATTTTCCGGCCTCGGAGCGCGGTCAGCATTGACAGGGAAAAGAGCGATTTGTTACCACCGGTTGGCTTACGCGCATTCAAGGCCAGACAACGCAGGACGGAGGGGCGTAATGACCAAGGCAGAGCTCGTCGAGGTGGTGGCGGCGCAGACACGTCTCACCAAGAAGTCGGCGGCGCAGATCCTCGACATCGTCTTCACCAACATCGGCAAGGCGGTGAAGAAGGACGCGCGATTCAGCTACCCCGGCTTCGGAACCTGGTCGGTGCGTTCCCGCAAGGCGCGGAAGATTCGCAACCCGCAGACCAACGAGATGATGAAGCTGAAGGCCTCGAAGACCATTGGCTTCCGTCCGGCCAAGGAGCTGAAGAACTCGCTGTGAGTCGCTGACGCCACCCCGGTTCATGCCGTGGCGTCCCAGGGACTCGCGATGGACCGGGCACTCCCCTCAGGGGCGCTACCTCAAGCCGGTGGCGCCCCTGATGCGTTGCGGGCTCACAAGCCCGCACCACCCCGCGCCATCGGCGGCGCCTCCAGACGCCCTTCACCCTCGTCACCGAGCGCGTCCAGGGGGTCCATCACCTCCCCATCCCGCCACAGCTCGAAGTGCAGGTGCACGCCCGTGGCCAGCCCCGTCTCGCCGGCCAGTCCCACCGCGTGGCCCCGCTCGAGAATCTCCCCTGGCTCCACCAGCACCCGGGACAGGTGGCTGTAGCGCGTCAACCAGCGCCCATCGTGCTGCACCTCCACCTGGAGGCCGTGGTCGCCGTTCCACCCCGCACGCAACACCACGCCCTTCGTCGCCGTGTAGACGACCTGGCCCTGCTTCGCCGCCAGGTCCACGCCGAGGTGGCGCCGCTGCTCGCCCAGGATGGGGTGCCAGCGCTGGCCGAAGACGCTGGTGATGGTCACCGGATCCACGGGCCAGGCCAGTCGGGGCAGTCCGTTGACCTCCTCCGGATGCTCCAGCCGCCGCAGCTCCGCCATGCGCACCGCGAGCCGCCCGACCCTCAGCACCACGGCCTCCGCCAGGGCTCCAGGCATGTCGCCATACGTCCTGCCGTCCTGCTCCAGCTCGGCCTCCAGGACGCCTCGGGCTCGCTCCACGTCGCGGGAGTCCGTGCGCTCCACCGCGCGCGCCAGGAACGCATCCAACATCCCGTTCATCAACTCCCAGCTCTCCACCTGCCCCAACGGCATGGGCCCACCCCGCGCCACCTTCCGACGGTGCCCACGGGCCCGCTCCCTGAAGGACTCCAGGGCCTCCTGGAGTTCCATGGAGGGCTCGGGCGCGGCCAGGCGTACACGTCCACCCGGCGAGGCGGGGACAGGTGACGAGGACGGCTCCGCGGAGGACCGCTCCGGGGTCTCGTAGACCTCATCGAAGCTCATCTTCTGCTCCGACCGAGGGGTGGAGCAGGCACAGACGCTGACGAAGGCGAGGAGGCGGAGTCGACGCACGGCCCGGCGAGCCTACCACGCTCCGCTCGGTGCCTTCCCTCGCCCAGCAGCCACGGCTTCGCCCGGAGCGGAAGCGAGCAAGCAACCCGGGGGGCGGACAGATTCGCGGCCCGGAAAACCTCGCCCCCTCGCTGAGCTCCGCGTGGCGACCGGCGGCCTACGCCAATGCTCGCCGGATGCGCGCGACTGACTCGTCGATGTCCGCCGCGGACAGGTCCAGGTGCGTCACCAACCTCACCGAGCGCGGTCCTCCCGCCGGGTTCGTCAGCACGCCGTGTCCCCCCAGCAGCGTCACCATCTCCAGGGCCGGGCGGTCGAACTCCGCGAACACCATGTTCGTCTCCACCCGCGCCGTGTCCACCTTCACTCCAGGCACCTCGGCCAGCGCCGCCGCGAGTCGGCGCGCATTCGCGTGGTCCTCGGCGAGCCGCTCCACATGGTGGTCCAGCGCGTACAGCGCCGCCGCGGCCAGGATGCCCGCCTGCCGCATGCCTCCGCCCAGCCGCTTGCGCAGCCGACGCGCCTCCTTGATGAGGTCCGCGCGGCCCGCCAGCGCCGAGCCCACCGGCGCCCCCAGCCCCTTCGAGAAACACACCGACGTCGTGTCCGTCAGCCTCGCCCACGTCGACGCGGGCACACCCGCCGCCACCTCCGCGTTGAACAGGCGCGCACCATCCAGGTGCACCGCCAGCCCCGCCTTGCGTGCGACCTCCACCACCGCGCGGAAGCGCTCCACCGGCCACACCGAGCCCCCGCCGCGATTGTGCGTGTTCTCCAACGACAGCAGCCGCGTGCGCGGGTTGTGCATGTTGTCCTCGCGCACCGCCGCCGCCACGTCCTCCGGCGTCAGCAAGCCCCGCTCACCCGGCAGCGGCTGCGGCTGCACGCCCCACAGCGCCGGCACCGCGCCGCCCTCGTAGTGAAGGATGTGACTGCCCGCCTCGGTCAGCACCTCGTCCCCCGCCCGGCAGTGCGCGCCGATGGCCACCTGGTTGGCCTGCGTGCCCGAGGGTACGAAGACGGCCGCCTCGAGCCCGAGCCGCTCCGCCACCCGGGCCTCCAGGCGCAGCACCGTGGGGTCCTCGCCGTAGACGTCGTCCCCCACCTCCGCTTCCGCGATGGCTCGGCGCATACCGGCGGTGGGCTTGGTGACGGTGTCGGAGCGAAAGTCGATGGGCTTCATGGTTCTCCCGCGGGGTGGCGACAGCCAGGACTTGGGGGCACGACAGGGGTGACATACAACGGCCGCGTGCCCGGACGTGAGACAACGGCGGCGAAGCGTGAGCGCGCGGTGAAGGTCATGGAGCGGCTGGAAGCCTCCATGCCCGATGCCCACATCGAGCTGGATTTCCGCTCCCCCCTGGAGCTGCTCGTGGCGGTGATGCTCTCCGCCCAATGCACGGACAAGCGGGTCAACATGGTGACCCCCGCCCTATTCCAGCGCTTCCCCAACGCGCACGCCTACGCGGAGGTCCAACCCGCCGACGTGGAGCCCTTCATCCGCACCTGCGGCCTGTACCGCGCCAAGGCGAAGAACATCGTCGCGGCGGCGAAAATCCTCGTGGGGGAACATGGCGGCCAGGTGCCGCTCCGGCGCGACACGCTCGCGGAGCTGCCCGGCGTGGGCCGCAAGACGGCGGGCGTCGTGTGCATCCACCTGGGCGGCGACGATGCCTTCCCGGTGGACACCCACGTGAAGCGGCTCGCGTACCGGCTCGGCTTCACCACGCACGAGGACCCGGACAAGGTGGAGACGGACATGCGGTCCGTGCTGCCCATCCCCTGGTGGACGAAAGGCCACCAGCTCCTGGTGTGGCACGGGAGGCGGACGTGTTTTGCCCGCTCCCCCGAGTGCGACCGGTGCGTCGTGGCCGAGCTGTGCCCCAAGAAGGGCGTGGCCCGAGCGACTACCGAGAAGCCGAAGGGTTCAGCTCGCTCTCGCGCGAAGCCTTGAGCTTCTTCATCCGCTTGCGGATGAACTCGCGCTTCAGCGTGGAGACGTGGTCCACGAAGACGGTGCCATTCAGGTGGTCCGTCTCGTGCTGCACGGCGATGGCGAGCAGCTCGTCACAGCGCAGCGTCTGCTCCTGACCGTCCACGTCCAGGTACTTCACCGTGACGACGGCGGCGCGGTCCACGTCCTCCGACTCACCGGGGAGGGAGAGGCAACCCTCGTTGTAGGTCGTCTCACCCTCGAGCGCGACGAGCTCCGGGTTGATCATCGCCAGGGGCTTGGACTCGGGCTGACGCGGCGTGGTGTCCAGGACGATGACGCGCTGGAGCACGCCAATCTGCGGCGCCGCGAGTCCCACGCCGTCGGCGGCGTACATCGTCTCGAACATGTCCTTCACCAGCGCACGGGTGGAGTCGTCCACCTTCGTCACGGGCTTGGCCTTCTGCTTCAGGATGGGGTCGGGCCAGATGAGGATCTCACGAACCATGGAGGCCCTCTTAACTCCCCCCGCGCGCACGGGCAACCCCGTGCGGGC
>NZ_JABUMQ010000539.1:0-4126 GCF_013336645.1 Myxococcus sp. CA039A
GGAGCACGCTGTCTACGGTTGCGCACTGGAGGAACCGCCCGAGGCCCGGGCCACGAACACCCCATGAAGCCCACGGAGGATGCCAGCGGCCCGACGGTGGCACTGAAGGAACGCGCCGTTCTGCTGTTCCACGAGCACCTGACCACGGTGCGACGCCGCACGGACCGCCTCTTCGCGGGACTGATGCTGGCCCAATGGGCCTTCGGCATCCTCGTGGCCCTCTTCGTCTCGCCCTACGGCTGGGAGGGCAAGGACCGCGCCCTCCACGCCCACGTGTACGCCGCGCTCTTCCTCGGCGCCGCGCTCACCGTGTTCCCCCTCGCGCTGGCGCGCTGGCGCCCCGGGGCCGTCTCCACCCGGCACGGGGTGGCCCTGGCGCAGATGTTGTGGTCCTCGCTGCTCATCCACCTGACGGGTGGGCGCATCGAGACGCACTTCCACATCTTCGTCTCGCTCGCGTTCCTCTCCCTGTACCGGGACCCGTGGGTGCTCCTGACGGCCACGTGCGCCACCGTCGCGGACCACGTCATCCGAGGCGTCCTCTGGCCGGAGTCCGTGTATGGCCTGCCCAACGCGGAGTGGTGGCGCTTCCTGGAGCATGCGCTCTGGGTGGGCTTCCTGAACCTGGTGCTCCTGCACGCGGGCCGGGTGATGCGGCGGGAGATGCGCGAAGTGGCGGTGCGCCGCGCGGAGCTGGAGCTGGCGCGCGAGCGCGAGGAGGACAAGTCCGCGGAGCTGGACCGCGCCCTGCGCGAGCTGAGCGGCTTCCAGGAGCACCTCATCCGCGTGGAGAAGCTGGCCGCGGTGGGTCAGCTCGCCGCCAGCGTGGGTCATGAATTGCGCAACCCGCTGGCCGCCGTGCGCAACGCGCATGCCTACCTCTCCCGACGACTGAGTCGGGATGCCATCGGGGCCGCGGATGACCCACGCGTCCCCCAGTTCCTCGGGGTGATGGAGCGCGAATTGGGTGCGTGCGCGAAAATCATCTCCGACCTGCTCGACTTCGCGCGCGAGCGGCCTCCGGCGCTGCAGCCGTGTCCGTTGCGACCACTGGTGGACGAGGCCATTGGCGTGGTCCCCTCGCGCGAGGGCGTCCGCATCCTCAACGAAGTGCCCGAGTCGCTCCCGGTGCCGAGCCTGGACAAGGAACAGTTCCGTCAGGTGCTGGTGAATCTGGTGCAGAACGCGGTGGAGGCCATGCCCCAGGGAAGAACCGGTCAGGTTTCAGTGCTGGCGGAAGGCGGCGACACCGGGCCGTGGGCCATTCGCGTGGTAGATGACGGGACGGGCATCCCTCCGGACGTGCTGCCCAAGATTTTCGAACCGCTCTTCACAACCAAGACGCGTGGCACCGGCTTGGGGCTGGCCATTGTGGCCAACATGGTGCAACGTCACGGCGGCACAATCTCTGTGCGAAGCGAAGCCGGCCGGGGTAGTGAATTCCATATTCATCTCCCGGCAACCGCGGCGGCGCAGGCCGCATGATGGAGGACGTGGCTTTGGGCCCCGCTCGCATCCTTTTGGTCGACGACGAGGAGGGGCTGCGCATCACGCTCGCGGCGAACCTGGAGTTGGAGGGCCATACCGTTCTGGAGGCCGCCAACGGCGAGGAAGCGCTGCGCCTGCTGGGCGAGCACCCGGTGGACGTGGTGCTCAGCGACATGCGCATGCCCGGGCTGCACGGGGTTGATCTGCTGCGCCGCATCAAGCAGGCGCGTCCGGACATGCCCGTGGTGCTGATGACCGCCTTCACGGCGGAAGAACTGGTGGAGGACGCGCTCGCGGAGGGCGCCTTCACCGTGCTGCCCAAGCCCTTCGACGTGGCGCACGCGCTGGACACGATTCTGCGCGCGGCGCGGGCTCCCCAGGTGTTGGTGGTGGACGACACGGAGCCGGTGGCGCGTGCCATGGTGCGCGCGCTGAGCACCGTGGGGCTGCGTGCGCGCGCGGTGTACAGCGGCGAGGAAGCGCTGACGTACCTGCGCTCGGGCGACTTCGACGTGTGCGTGCTGGATTTGGTGATGCCGGAGATGAGCGGGCCGGAGCTGGTGGCGAAGGTGAAGGCGGCGGATTTGTCCGTGGCCGTCATCGCGATGTCCGGGCACGTGGTGCCAGAATTGTTACGCAAGGTGGCGGCGCAGGGCGCGGTGGTGTGTATGACCAAGCCGGTGCCGCTGCGGGAATTGGTGCAAGCGATTGCCCGGGTGAGAGGCCAACCCCGGGCGCAGGGGCCCTCCGGGCCCCAGGGTGCGAGGAATTGACGGATGGGCGCGCGCGCAGATCTCCAAGCGCGGGAACGGGCCGCGGTGGCGGACGTCGTCGCCTCCACGCTGCGGCATGACCTCCGCAACAAGCTGGCCAGTGTCCGCAATGCTTCGTTCTACCTGATGCGGAAGATGCAGAAGACGGACGTCTGGAGCACGGATGCCCGGGTGGAAGCCTTCTTCCAGCTCATCGACCGGGAGCTGGCGGCGGCCGAGGAGGTGCTGACGCGACGCGCCCCGGTGGCCAGCAGCGACAAGCCCCTGTGCCACGCGAGCGAGGCGATGGAGCAGGGGCTGCGTGAGGCGAGGGTGCCGGAGCAGGTGCGCGTGGAGCGCGACTTCAAGGCCCGGGGCACGGTGCCGCTGGATTTGGAGGACCTGGCGCTGCTGGTGCGCTGTCTGGTGGACAACGCCGTGGAAGCGATGCCGCGCGGAGGAATGCTCACCGTGCGGACCTGGGACGTTGAAGAAGGTGAGGGCGGCGTGGGCATCCGCGTGGAGGACGCGGGAGAGGGGCTGGCGGCGGAGGCGTATTCACGTGCCTTCGAGCCCTTCTATTCGACACGTCCCGGCCATGCGGGATTGGGATTGAACATCGTGCAGCGGTTGGTGCTGCGCAATGGGGGGAAGGTGGCACTGGACGGAGGCCCCTCGGGGGGCACGCACGTCGAGGTCCTCTTCCTGCACCGCCCGGAGGCGGGAGCCAGGATGCGGCTCGCGGGCCATGACGAGATACGGGGGAGTAAGTGATGGAGACGAGCTGGACCTTCGGGCGCTGCCTGCTGCTGGTGGAAGATGACCCGTCCAACCGGATGACGCTCGCGGCGCTGCTGGAGGAAGCGGGGTTCGCGGTGGTGACAGCGGGTTCCTACGCGGAAGCGGAGAAGTGGCTCAACCACCCGCGGCCCATCGACGCGGTGTTGCTGGACCAGAGCCTGGGTGACGGCTTCGGCACGGGGTTGATTCCGTTGGTGCGTCACCACATGCCGGGCGCGAAGGTGGTCTTCGTCACCGGCGCCGACAGCGCCATCGACATGCCGGTGGATGCCGTCTTCCGCAAGGGTGACCATTTCGAGGCGCTCCTGGCCTTCCTCTTCAAGCTGTTGCCCCAGAGACCGCTGGGGATGTCCTCGTCTGCTCCTGGGCCGCGTCGTCCCTGAGCTTCGCGGTGGTGTTCAGCTCCAGCTCTGGCCATCCAGTTCTGGAAAGGTGACCTGGCACTCGCCGGGATTGACGCCCTCCACGCGGGCGTAGCCATTGGAGTTGAGGGTGCCTTCGCGCGTGCTGCCGTCGGGCAGGCTCACGACGTAGCGCGCGTTGGGGACGGGTTTTCCCGCCTCGTCCTTGAGCTCGATGGCCAGCCAGGTCATCTCCTCCACCACGGCCTCGTCGGCCTTGGCCTCGGGTCTGGCCGTCCAGGGCGCTGGCACGCTCTTCGGGCGAGCCACCTCGAGCGCGACGAGCTCTCCGCGCGTGAAGGCGTCCGAGAGGCGCTGCTTGAGGCGTTGCTCGTAGCGGGAGCGCTCCAGGCCCGTCAGGCCGAAGGGGCTGCTGCCGCCGAGCGCTTCGTAGATGCCATACAGCGTGCGCGCCGAAGGGGTGGACAGCCACCGGTCCAGGGATGACGTGACGAACACGTCCGGCACTCGCGGGCGGCGCTCTTTCGCGTCGGTGTCGACGGACGAGACGACGAGCCAGTCTGCGTTCCGCGCCGGCAGTGTCCACCGGCGTTCACCGCGATTGAGCGGCATGCTGAGTACCCCCGTGGGACTCAGTGTATCAGCAAAGGACACTCGGTGTCCGGTGGCGCGCGATTTTTCGTGCGGCCACGGGTCGCCCGACGGGGAGGTGTGGGTGGGGCC
>NZ_JABUMQ010000053.1:0-41977 GCF_013336645.1 Myxococcus sp. CA039A
ACAGCTCTGGCCGCACGGCGCCGGGCCCCGGGCGCATCCTGCGGACGTTCGAGCCGATGTCCGTCCGAGGTGCGCCGTCATGTCTTCGACTCTCTCTCCCATGCCCCTGGTGGCGCCGTCCGCGCCGCCACCCCTGCCGTCCACGCCCTGGCTGCCCCAGGCGCGCGCGCCACGCCGCACGCTGGTGGCCGCCCTGGCGCTGGGGGTGCTGGCGGAGGTGCTGTTGGACCGGCCCCACTGGGGCGTGTCCTTTCCATTGATGGCGCTGTCGCTGGTGGCGGTGCTCGTGGGCCTGGGCGGACGCGAGGGCTGGCAGCGCGCGCGGCCCAACGCGTGGTTGCTGGCGCCGCTGCTCGCCGTGGCGGGCTTCGTGGCGGTGCGTGACAGCCCGTGGCTCGTGGTGCTGAACGTGCTGACGGCGGGGACGCTGCTCTTGCTGCTGATGCACTTCTGGGGCGCGGGCCGGGTGCAGCGGCTGGGGCTGGGAGGCTATCCCGGGGTGGTGCTGGGCACCGCGCTGCGCGGCCTGCTCCATCCGCCCGCGCTGGTGCGCGACTCGGTGGACCTGGGCGCCGCGAAGCGGCAGGCGCCGCGCCTCATGCCCTTCGCGAGGGGCGTGTTGCTCGCCGTGCCGGTGCTGGCGGTGTTCGCCATGCTGCTGTCGTCCGCGGACGCGATGTTCGCCTCGGCCGTGCAGCGGGTGTGGAGCGTGGACGTGGGCGCGCTGCTGGGCGCATCGCTCATCAGGGGGATGGGCGTGTTCCTCTGCGCGGGCCTGGCCGCGAGCGCGCTGGGGCACGCGCTGCGGCGGCGCACGGGGAGCGAGGCGGGAGAGGCGGAGGTGGCGCCCGCGTCGCCACGGTTGGGGCTCACGGAGGCGCTGACGCTCATCCTCGCGGTGGACGCGTTGTTCTTCGCCTTCGCGGGCTTCCAGGTGGCGTACCTCTTCATCGGCGACGCGTCGTCTCCGGCGCCCGGGTACTCGTATGCGGAGTACGCGCGCCGGGGCTTCTTCGAGCTGATGGTCGTGTCCATGCTGACGCTGGGCCTGGTCATGGCGCTGGCGCGGTGGACCCGCCGCGAGTCACCGCTGGCCAGGACGGTCTTCCAGGCGGGGGCCTCCGTCATGGTGGCGTTGACGCTGGTCATCGTCGCCTCGGCGGTGCAGCGCATGACGCTGTATGAGGACGCGTTCGGCTACACGCGCCTGCGCCTGTTCACCCATGTCTTCATGTTCGCGCTGGGGGTGGTGCTGGCGTGGCGCGGCGTGACGCTCTGGTGGCGACCGGAGCGCTTCGCCGTGGGCGCCTTCGTCACGGCGCTGGGCGCGGTGCTGGCCGTGAATGTCATCAACCCCGACGCGCTCATCGTCCGGCTCAACCTCACGCGGGGGGAGCCGGGGGCCTCGGTGGATAGCGAGTATCTGCACTCGCTCTCCGGGGATGCCGTGCCGGAGCTGGTGCGTGGGCTCTCCTCGGGGAAGCTCGAGGGGGTGGCGCATCTGAAACAGCACTACGTGGACGTGTGCGAGGACGTGTCCTGGCCGGAGTGGAGCCTGGCGCGCTGGCGGGCGTGCCGGGCGCTGGAGTCGGCGGAGGAGCGCGTCAGCGCAGGTGGTAGTTGAAGGGCAGCTCCACCGTGACGCGAGGGCCGAGCGCGGCGGGCGGAGGCGGGAAGGGGGCCGCGTCACGCACCGCCGCCTGGGCCGCGTCGCACAGGACGAAGTGGGGGCAGTGGCCCACGACGGACAGCTCGAGCAACTGGCCCCGGGCTCCGACGGTGATGCGCAGCGAGAAGCGGCCTTCGATTCCGGCCATCGCGGCCTGGTGCGGGTAGCGCACGTTCTCGAAGCGGTCGCGGAACATCACCTCGAAGTACTCCTCCTCCCAGGCGTTGCGCTCCTCGCGGGAGGGGGGCGGCTGCGCGACGGGGAGCAGCCCCGCGCTGCTCGCGGCGAGGACGCTGTTCACCACGCCGCCGATGACCCCGCCCGCCACGCCGCCGGAGACGCCGCCGGGCATGGCCGTGGCGCGGGCCTCGTTCGCGGACTTCGCGTCGGCTGTCTCATGCGGGGGTGGCGCCTCGGGAGTCGGGAGCGGTCGAGGCTCCGAGGGACGGGTGAAGGCCTTCGACGGGTGGGGCTTCGACAAGGGGCGTGCGCGTCGCGCGGAGGCCTGACGCGGCGTGGACGGCGTGCTGGCGGCGGGAGCGGGGGGCGGCGGCGGAGGCGCGGCGAGCAGGCGCAGGACGAGCATGTCCTCGTCTTTCGTGACGAGCCGGGGCGCGAATGTGGAGCCGTGCCAGAGAGTGTCCAGGCCCACGAGCGCGAGCACGTGGAAGGCCACCGCGAGCGGCACCACCCAGAAGGTGCGTGAGTTGTCCGCGGCCCGGCGTGAGCGCGCGTGGGCGACGGAGGCGAAAAGCGGCGCCTCGGCGTGGCCGTCCTTCGGACTTTCGTCCGGCATGTCCCAACCCCCTTTCCTCCCGCTTGGAACGACAGTCTAGCGGGAGGCCCCATCCACCTGACACGTGGGTAGTGCCGGTCCTCGTCGCGGTGAAGGGGACCTGCCCCAGGGCGCCAGGCGACAGTGCTGAATTCCTGCCCGATTCATGCGCGTTCCATGAGGAACGTGTCCACCAGACCTCACTTCAGGACCCGTGAGGGTGGCCGCAGCTCCGGCACTGCCTCGCATCACCGGAGGCGGCGACGAACTGACGGCAGTCACAGTTCAGGACGAAGCAACTGTGCTGGTTGTCATAGCGCCCGCCAAAGGGATGCGGGACGAGCGTCTGCACGGAGACCTTGGGGATGCTGAAGGTCGACCCGGAGGTGTTGTTGGAGAAGCCCACGAAGAGAGGCGTGGGGATGGTCGGGGTGCTCCAGCGCCGTCTGGAACTTCACGGTGCTGGCCTTCACCTCGAAGAAGGCCCACCGGGGGCTCGTCGGCGTGCAGGAGAGCCTGGCGGCGAGGTCCACGCCATTGCCCGTGTTGTTCTGCACCGCGCCCCGGACGTCGAAGCCGAGGTGCTTGAGGAAGTCGTGGGCGATGCGCTCCCCGGTGTCACCAATCCAGGCGCTGTCCATGTAGGTGATGCTGTCGCAGCGCTGGAGGATGACGACAGGCTGCCCGCCGCGTCCGCCGGTTTCGCCCCAGGGGTAGCACGTGGCGGTGATGGGGTTGCCCTGCTGGTACTCCAAGGTGCCGTTGCGGGGCATGGACACCCGGATGAGATGGAGCTCGAAGTCCGCGCCCCCTCCCATCGCCTGCTCGATGGTCTGCGCGCCTTGCTGGGCGGGGATGCCGTACTGGCCGTTGAGCGCGTTCTTGAGGCGGTCCTCGACGAACTCCTGGGCATTGCGCTGGGCTTTCGAGCACTGCGCGTCATTCACCTTCACTTCCATGTAGTGGATGACGGTGTCGCGCCTGGTGACGACCTGGGTCCGCGAAGCAAGGCATGTACGAGGGGGCCGAGAGGACGGGTGTCCCCGCCAGGATGCAGGGCCCGCGTTCGCGGAAGACGCTCGTGCGTCACGCCAAGACGCTCGGGCTTCAGTCCTCGGCCACGGCGGGAGGTGCCCACGCCCCGACGTGGCTCTGTCCCGAGTCGTCCCGCGTGACGGTGTGCAGCGTGCGGACCGGCTTGCCGGTGGCCGCGTCCAGTACGTGGTGGACGATGAGCGGCGTGACGGGCACCTCGGGCAGGGCTTCGTGGAGCTTCGCGAGGACGGCCTCGGGGCTCTGTGCTTCGAGGACGAAGGCGGTGGCGTGGCCGGTGAGCGCGGAGTTGATGAGCACCTGGAGGTCCTGCGGGCCGCGAGGCTCGTCCGCCAGAATCACGTCCGGGTCCTGCCGGAGGAACGCGCGGACCACCTGCGCGAGTGGCGCGGTGTCACCCACCTTCACCATCCCGAGCCGCGCATCCACGGCGCGCGGTTGCTCCAGCGCGACGAGGACGTTGGTGAAGTCAGGCAGTGCTTCCATCGCCGCGTGGAGGGACGTGCTTCGCCCGGTGCCGCGCGCGCCGGAGAACACCACCGGCTGTCCCTGGAACAGCGTATCGAGCCGCAGGAAGCGCTCCGTGAGGAACGCGGCCTCCGAGGGCTTCATGCCCAGCGCGGTGAACGGAGGCTGCGCGGCGCGGAGCTGACGGTCCCGGGCGTAGACGGTGACGCTGGGGGCGACAGGGCCCTCCTGGAACGTCACCCAGAAGAGGACGTCCGGGTCCTCGGCGCTGGGCGGATACGCCACGGTGCCACGCGCGGGGCGCGCCTCGTCCTGGCCTCGTTGGGACAGGGTGTGGAGGGCCTCGCTCAGCGACGCATGCAGCGCGGGAGCGAAGGGCTGACGCACGGGCAGCCGGTCTTGTCCGAGCATGCCCTGATGCCCGGGCGCATCGGCGCGGACGGTGAAGAACGAGGCGCCCGCCGTGAGGTCGTCCCCGTCGGCGTCGGCCCACACGGAGAAGACGGGGGTGCGCGTCCGCGCGGCGATGGAGAACAGGGCCGCCGCGGCCTCCTCGGGTGAAGCGGGGAGGGGCGGCGGACTGGGGACGGGGATGCCCTCGGCGGCGAACTGTTCGAGCAGACCGGAAATCAGCGCGGAGAGGGTCGTGGCGAGTGTGCTCAGGCGTGGGCTCCCGTGGGGTGCCGATGATGGCATGCGTCACGAGTCTTTGTGGTGACGATGACGAGGCTCGGGGCTACGAAGAGGGCATGAGCCAGGACTGGAATGCGACGAACGCGCCCACGGCGGACTTCGACCCGGGCGCGGAGCACCGGGTGTTGACCGGAATGGTGGGCGCCTGGGAGGGCCTGACGCGCACGTGGTTCGACCCGTCCGGTGCGCCCGAGGAGTCGCGCACCCACGCGAGCATCGAGCCGTTGCTCGGCGGGCGCTTCGTGCGCATCGACTACCACTCCACGGCGATGGGCAAGCCGCACGCGGGCCAGTTCATCCTCGGCTTCGACCGCACGGAGGAGCACTACACCGCGGCCTGGGTGGACAGCTTCCACATGAGCGCGAACATGATGGTCTCCACCGGCGCGCCTCGGGACGACGGACGCGTGTCGATGCTCGGAAGCTACACGGCGAGCATGTGCGACGAGCAGGGCGTCACGCAGAAGCAGCGCTGGGGCTGGCGCACGGTGATTCACCAGCCGGACGCGGACACCGTGGTTCTGGAGTCCTTCAACATCTGGCCCGAGGGCCGCGAGGACCGCGCGGTGGAGACGCGGCTGACGCGCCGCCGTCAGGGATAGTCACCGCGCTTCAGCGCACGCGGCGGAGCGAGGCCTTCGCGCCGGGCTCCACCGCCACCCGCATGTGCTCGGCCTCCTTGCGTGAGGGGAAGGTGTGCTCGAAGCCGCCCTCGACCGAGAGGAGGAGTCCCCTCGCCCGCGCGGCCAGCTCCACGCCTCGCACGGCGATGGAGCGCACTCTCCGCCGGTCCACTGCCACCCCGCCCTGGACGAGTTCGTCAGCCCGCACGGCAGGGTGTTCCAGGGCTCGGGCAGCGTCGCCGCTTCCTTCACCGCGCCCTGGGGCGTGAGCTGGACGCGTGTCCCGCGCGCCCCGGGAAAAATCCTGGGACGTGGACTCCTCGGCGCGGGCGGAGGTGAGGGCGATGGACAATAGCAGGAAGAGGAGCGCCCGCCGGGCGTTGCGCATGGGATAACCCTGGCGGACGGACGGCGTGCGCGACCGGAGGGACGCGCGGGCAGGGCCCAGGGCCCGGTGAGAGGACGTGCATGAAGCTGGATGACCTGGTGCTGGCGTTGACTGTCTCGTTGCTTCGCGTGGAGCGCGAGCAGTGGCTGGACGTCCTGACGCGGTTGGAGACGAACCTGGGGTCGGGGTGGACGCTGCGGCTCTTGGAGGTGCCAGGGACGTATTCGGTGGGCGCGCGCACGCGAGAGGGTCGGGAGCTGTCGCTGGAGGCGTGGCGCGAGGTGCTGGATGGCGAGGAGCTGGTGAGCGTCCGCGCCATGGACCTGGGGGGCCTGGGACCCGGTGAGCTTCCGGACCACGTGGCCGCGGCCTTCGTCAACTCGGAGGCCCTGGTGCTGGACGTGCGCACGAAGCAGGGCAACACCCTCTACCAGCTGGAGGTTGTCTTCAGCAGCTCCTCGCTCATCACTCCCCGGCAGTTCGTGGACTTCGCCCGGGCCCAGCCGAACGCGGAGCGCGTGCTGGAGGCACTCTCACTTGTCATCACCGACTCCAATACGATGAACCAGCGTCCCGCCGTGTCGGCGTCACAGGTGGCGGACTACCTGTGCTCGCGCGAGGGGGCGGCGCTGTTCGATTTGATTGGCGGGGATCTGCTCAAGGAACTCCAGTCCACGGTGCTCCGCCACGGCGGCGCGATGGTGCTCTCCGAGGACTTCCGCCCCTTCTTCCAGACACTGGACCCGGACGACTTCGAGCGGAGCCTCTTGCCGCCGGAGCGACTGGCGGAGTTCGTCCCGTCGGACGAGCGGGTGTACCTGTCGGGCGATGACTTCGGGCGGGACTTCGTGACGCTGGTGGAGGCGCAGCCCTTCGCGGAGGAGGTCTGGGCGCGCGCGGCGGAGAACCTCAACCGGTTCACCGCGCCGGATGCGACGCCATACACCTCCCAGTCTCTGAAGGAGTTGCTGGCCACGGCGGAGCCAGCGGCGGTGCATGGGATTCCCTCCGGCAATCTCATGGAGGAGCTCCAGATGACCTGCAAGGCGCGCGGCGCGGAGCTCATCATCCCGGAGCCATTGCGCGAGCGTGTGCGGGCGCAGGGGTACACGAAGGAGCAGCAGGCGAAGGACCCTGGGTTGATTCCGGAGCGGGAGCGACTGCGACTGGTGCCCAATGACTCGCGCTACCAGATGTACCTGTTCAACGCGCTGAAGGTGGCGCGCTCGCCGCTCCTGTCACCGCGCGCGACGACGAACACGCGGGCGGAGCTGCTGTCGAGCCTGAAGGACGCGGAGGAGTTCGCCACGCGCAAGGGCTCGCCCTTCGCCGAGGCCTTCGGACTGGCGCGCTTCATCCTGGAGAACACCGGCTTCCAGTTGCGTGACGCCGCGCCGGAGCGGCTGGCCGCGGTGCGCGAGGCGCTGCGGAGCGTGGGGCTGGGAGAGCGGGCGTGCGACGCGTTCGAGCGGCGCTTCTCGCTCGTGACGCTGTTCCAGGTGTTCCCCTCGTCCGAGGAACGGCTGAGGGGCCTGCTGGCGTGCTCGGTGGCGGATGTCTTTGGCGGGATGGGCTCGTGGAACGACGAGTTCTTCGAGTCCGACGAGGACCAGGCCTGGTACGAGCGGGTGACGCAGCGGCTGTTCCGCGCGCTGCGCGAGTTCTTCGTGACGATGGTGAACGCGCGCTGAAGGCGCGTCAGGCGTCGCGGTGGACGGTGCCCGGGGAAAAGGCGGGCAGGCAGATGGCGACGTACTCGGCGCCCTCGGGCTCGGGGGTGCTGTAGCGGACCCACTCGCCCGGCTCGCAGATGACGGCCTGTCCGCCGCGCACGTCGAGGAACCCGCCCTTGTGTTCGACGCGCAGGACGCCGGCGAGGACGAGGGTGATTTCCTTGAACTCGGGCTTCTGGCCCGGCTCCTCCCAGCCGCCCGGGCTGTTCATGTGGGCGACGCTGACGTCGGAGGTCTTGGTGGTGGCCCGGCCGACGAACTCATGGATGAGCTTCGGTTTGTTGCCCACGGCTGTCACGCGCATGGGGGCGGGAATCAGGGTTGGCATCGAGGGCTCGGTGAGACGGCGGGGTGATGTGTCCGGGTGGGGCACGTTACAGCACGCGGCGGCGGACACCCACCCCTTCCGAGTGAACCGAGGCACCCGCCACTGTTCGACGCGACAGGAACAGTCCGTCGCTACCGGATGTCACGCGGGCTACTTCGCGGCGGGCTTCGGCTCGGCCGGGACGGAGAAGCCGCCACCCAGGGCGAGGTGGAGGTTGATGCGCTGAATCAACTGCTCGCTGCGCACGCGCAGCAGGGCGACTCGTGCCGCGTCCGCGAGGAGGGTCTGCTGGAGCAGCGCGAGCAGGTCGACCTTCCCGACGCGGTAGTCGACATTCAGGAGCTCCAACGCGCGCGCGTGCTCGGCGACGGCCCGCTCCAGGATGACGCGACGCTCGTCGAGCACGCGCGCGCTCGTCAGCGCGTTCTCCACCTCGTTCGTGGCGCGCAGGGCCGCGGACGCGTACGCGCCGAGCGCCGCCTCCTGCTCCGCCGTCCGCGCGCGCACCTGCGCCGCCAGGGCCCCGCCGTGGAAGAGGGGCGCGAGCAATCCCGCCGCCACGCCGCCCGTGGGATTGGTGAGCGTCTCCTTCAGCACCACCACGTCGCTGTCGACCAGGCCCACGGCGCCCGTGAGGCGCAGCGAGGGAAGCCGCGCGGCCTTGGCCTCCTGCACGTGGTTGAACGCGGCGGCCACGCGGCGCTCGGCGGCCATCAGGTCGGGCCTCCGCTCGAGCACCGAGGCGGGAATGCCCGCGGGCACCGGGCCGGGCAGCTCGACCAGGGTGCCCCTGGGCTCCAGGGTCCCCGAGGGATAGCGCCCCGCGAGCAGCTCCACCGCGCGCACCGCCTGCACCCGCGTCAGCTCCAGCTGCTTCACGGTGTCGCGGTACGAGTCCAGGTTCGCCTGCGCCAGCACCAGCTCGTGCTCACTGATGACGCCGACCTGCAGCCGCGTGGTGGTGAGCTGGACCAGCTCCTCTCCCATCCTGACCCGCTCGACGGCGATGCATTGCAGGAGGTGGGCTTCGGTGGCCAGCAGCCAGCCCTTGGCCAGGGTCGCCGCGAGGGACTGCCGGGCGAACTCGAATTCGGCCTCTGCCGCGGCCAGCGTCTCCCGGGCCGCGTTGCGGCGATAGCGGAGCTTGCCCCACAGGTCGACCTCCCAGCCGGCGGAGATTTCGATGCCGCGCAGCACACCATCCAGCCCCTGGCCAAACCCGATGGATTCCTTCCCCTCCAGGTCGACTGTGGGAATCAGCCCCGCGCGGGCGACGCCGAGCATCGCCGACGCCTGGTCCACCCGCGCCGAGGCGGAGCGGAGGTCCGGGTTGTGTCCGAGCGCCTCGGCGACCAGCGCCTGGAGCTGTTCGTCCTGGAACGTCGCCAGCCACCCGTCCTGGATGCCGCCCTCCGGTGCGCCCGCCGACGACCACGCGGTGGCGAGCGAGGTGTGAGGGAGTGCCTGTTTGACGACCTCGGGTCCTCGCGGCGGAGCGCGTGTGGGGCAGCCGCAGACGCCCCCGCCCACGACGAGCACCGCCCAGGCCCGGAGCCATCCCCACCGCCGGCGCTCGACCATGCTCCACCCTTCCTCAGTGCAGCTTGAGAATCAGCCAGTCCAGCTTGGTGCCCACCCGGAGAATCACCTTGCGCAGCACGTGCACCGGGTGGAACGACTGGGTGTAGATGGCGGCGTGGCCGCGCGCTCCCGCCGGGAGGACCTCGTCCGCCTCCGACTTCTCGACCTTGAGCGTGACGGCGTAGCGTCCGGGAGGCAGGGCTTCCCCGCCCGTCTCGGGCAACACCCCCGAGGTGGGGAGCTGCCCCTGTCCGGTCGCCCAGACCACGGATTTGACGTGGCACTTGATGACGCGGTTCGGGAACGCCTGGAGCGTGACTTCCGCCTCGTCGCCCGGCTGGACCTGGTGCAGCTCGTTCTGATGGAAGTAGGCGACCACGTTCTGCTCGTCCTCCACGAAGCTCATGACAGGCGAGATGGGCAGCGCCGCCGCGTAGGAGCCCGCGCGAAGCTGGAGGTTCACCACCGTTCCATCCGCGGGCGCGTACGTCACGGTCTCCCGGAGGCGCCACTCCGCATCCGCCAGCGAGGCGAGCGCCTGCTGCTGTCCGGCTTCGGCCTGGGCGAGCTCCACGAGCGTGCCGTCCACCGTCCGCGCCTCGAGCCTCTGGGTGACCTGCCCCACGGCGGCGTTCGCCGCGGCCAGCTCACCCTCCAGGTTGCGGACCTCTGTCTCCACCTGCTGCAAGTCGAACTGAGTGCCGGAGCCATTGGAGGCGAGGACCTTGTGTTGCCGCACGCGCCGCCGGGCCAGGTCCAGCCGGGCCGCGACGGAGGCCCTTCTGCCCTGGGCCGTCTTGCGCTCCAGTGACAGCTGCTTCTCGATGGCGCGAGCACCCGCGACCTTCGCGTCCAGCTCCCGCACCCTGGCCTTCAGCCCATTCACCTCCAATTGCGTGGACTCAGGGTCGATACGGAAGAGCACGTCCCCCTTCTTCACCGCGCTGTTGGGCTGGACGGGCACCTCGATGACGCGTCCGGAGATCCGCGGGACGACCTGCACGACGTAGTTCATCACCCGCGCGTCCGACGAGGACGGCGCGTACACGTTGGCCAGCAGGATGAGCACCGTGATGCCGATGATGGGCAGGGTGATGATGATGACCTGGGAGACGAAGTTCCACGGCAGCAGCTTGAGCTTGAAGAAGATCAGCCAGACGACGCCCGCGTAGACGAGGAGCAGCAGCAGTTCCATCAGTGCGGCTCCCCTCTCTCTTCGGGGGACGGTCCTTCGGAGGGTGTGCCTGGGGGGGCCGGAAGCGCGGCCTCGTCGGCCTCGGGGCCGTGCGGAGGAGGGACCCGGTCATGCCCGTAGGCCAGCTTGTACAGGGACGGCTTGGAGTAGGCCCAGAGCCATGCCAGCGGCCACAGGAGCCCGCCGAAGAACAGCGACAGCAGGCACAGGGTCTTGATGGCATCCAGCTGCGGGTGATGGCGCTTCTCCGCGATTTTTTCCGGGAGGATGTGGAGCAGCCAGAACCCGGAGATGAGAATCACCGGGCCGATGATGATGACAATCCAGCTGAACACCTCCGCCGCGGTGTCCATCGCGTCGCCGCTGAGAAGCGACGCGTGCGCTGGACGCGGAGCCCACGCCGCCAGCCCCCACCATCGCAGCGCGGTGGTGGCCCCCCTTGGCCATCTCATGATGTCCGCCCCCTTGCTCCGACGACAAGCTATGAGGGGTTTCCCTACCGTCAAGGGGACGTTCGAGCGCGCGGCACTCCCGTCTGGCATCACTGTTCAGCGACCGGAGGGCCCCGCGCTTCCCGCCGGATACTCGCGCAGGGGGACTTCCCCTCGCCGCCAGCCCGCGAGCACCGGCTCGACGATTCGCCACGCCTCCTCCACCTCGTCGTCCCGGAGGGTGAGCATGGGCTGTGCTCTCAACATGTCCAGCAGGAGGTTCGAGTACGCGAGCCGTCCGGTGGCATGCGACCGCAGCTCCAGGTCCTGGGTGACCAGCGTCAGCTCCGGCCCGTTGATGTTCACCGCGAGGCGGACGTAGGGCTCCGACAGGCCGATGCGCAGCACGTTCTGGCCACCAGTCTGGCCTCGGTAGGCGTGGTCCGGCTCGAAGCGGAAGTACACCGCCACCTCGGCGTGTGACTGGGCCAGCGCCTTGCCCGTGCGCAGGACGAAGGGCACGCCCGCCCAGCGCCAGCTCGCCAGTTCGAGCGTGAGCTCCGCGAAGGTCTCCGTCTCGCGCGAGGCCTCGACTCCCCGCTCCCGGGAGTAGGCGGGCACCTTGTGTCCATCGATGCCGCCGTCCACGTACCGGGCGCGGACGCTGCGCTGGCGCACCTGCTCCGCGGTCATGGTCGGAATCGTCCGGAGCACGGCGGCGCGGGCGTCCCGGATGGAGCGCTCGTCGGAGCGCGCGGGCTGCTCCATCGCGACCAGCGCCAGCACCTCCAGGAGGTGGTTCTGAATCATGTCGCGGAGCGCGCCTGCGCGGTCGTAGTACGACGCGCGGCCCTCGACGGTGAGCATCTCGTCCCAGGTGATGGTCACCCGCTCGATGTGCTGCTGGCTCCAGATGGACTCGAGCACACGGTTGCCGAACCGCAGGGCGAAGACGCGCTGGACCAGTTCGTCCGACAGGAAGTGGTCGATGCGGAAGACCAGGGTGTCGGGGAAGCGCAGCCGCAGCAGTTCATTGAGGCGTTGGGCCGAGGTGAGGTCGACGCCGAAGGGCTTCTCGACCGCCACCACGCTGCCTTTCGGGAGGCTCGCCTCGGAGAGGGCCGCGAGCACCGGCTCGAACAGATGTGCTGGCAGGGCGAGGTAGGCGAGGACCGACGGGTGGATGCCGCCAAGCGCGCGCCGGAGGTCCTCGCCGCGCGTGGCATCCGCTCGCCGGTAACGCAGGCGGCGGAGGACCTCCGTGCGAGTCCGCGCGGAGGCGCGCGTCGCATGCGCGTCCAGGGCCTCGCGCATGCGCTCGCGGAATTGCTCCTCGGTCCAGTCCATCCGATCGACCCCGGTGAGGGTCAGCCCCTCGGGAGTCTTCTGCTGCTCGACGAGCTCCGCCACGGCGGGGAGGAGCAGCCGCGCCGTCAGGTCTCCCGAGGCGCCGATGATGACGAACGGGTCGATCATTCCCTCACCCTCCGGTCTACGAGTCCAGCGGGGGTTTGTATCCTTCAGCCAGGAGGTAGGCGCAGTTCACGAGCGTCAGGTGGCTGAACGCCTGGGGGAAGTTGCCGAACAGCCTGCGCTCCTTGGGCAGGTACTCCTCGGCGAGCAGGCCCACGTCGTTGCTGAGCGCCAAGAGCTTCTCGAAGAACCGCTGGGCGTCCTCTTGGCGCCCCATGAGGTGGTAGGTGTCCGCGAGCCAGAAGGAGCAGGCGAGGAACGCGCCCTCCTCACCTTCGAGCCCGTCCACGCTGTCCTCCGTCCGGTAGCGCAGCACCAGCCCGTCCGGCATCAGCTCCTGCTCGATGGCGAGCACCGTTCCCGCGACGCGAGGGTCGTCCGCCGGGAGGAACCCGCTGAGCGGGATGAAGAGCAGGCTCGCGTCCACTCCCTTCGAGCCGTAGTACTGGGTGAAGGTGTTGCGTTTGGCGTCGTAGCCCTTGCTGCACACCTCGTCGAAGATGGTCTGCCGCAGCTTCACCCACGGCGCCTTGTCCTCGCTCAAGCCGTACTCCTCAATCACTCGCACCCAGCGGTCCACGGCGGTCCATGCCGACACCTTGGAGGCGGTGAAGTCGTGCTTCGGACCGCGCATCTCCCAGATGCCATGGTCCGGATTTCTCCAGACCTCGGACACGCGCGTCGCGACGCTCTTGAGTGCCTTCCGGGCGCGCTCCGGCAACGTGCCCTTCAGCTTCGCGTGGAGGTAGAGCACCCCGGCGAACTCGCCGAGGATGTCGAGCTGGAACTGCGAGTAGGCCCCGTTGCCGATGCGCACGGGGCGGGCCCCCTCGTAGCCGTTCAGCCAGTCCAGCGAGACTTCGGTGAGGCGTCGCTCGCCCCGGATGCCGTACATGATTTGCAGCTGGGTCGGGGCGCCTCCAATGGCATTCACCATCCAGTTGCCGAAGGCCTCCGCCTCGTCGGTGAGGTTGCCGCGCATGAGCGCGTGCAGCGTCAGGACCGCGTCGCGAATCCAGCAGAAGCGATAGTCCCAGTTGCGCTCTCCGCCTGGAGTCTCCGGGAGTCCGAAGGTGGGCGCGGCGACGAGCGCACCCGTGGGTCGGAAGCTGCATGCCTTGAGGGTGATGAGGGAGCGGACGACCTCGTCCTGGTACTTCGCGGGCAGGCGGATCTTCGAGGCCCAGTCCTCCCAGAAGGCCTGCGTCTCCCGCAGGGCGGCCTCCGCGTCCAGCACGTCGGGGATGTCGCTGTAGGGGCGGCCCCAGGACAGCACGAAGGAAATCCGCTGGCCGGCGCGAACCGTGAACTCCGATTCGAACGGCGGGGGCGCCTCACCGGCTCCGCCTCGCAGGTAGAGGGCATCCGGGCCGGCGACGGCCGCGGAGGCACCGTCTCGCTTGCTGACCAGGGGCACGGTGTAGCCGTTGCCGAAACGGGGACGCAGATCGGAGCGCATCTTCACGGTGCCTCGGACTCCCTCCACCTGGCGCACCAGGTGCGGGCTGCCCTTCCGGATGGGCATGAAGTCCACGAGTCGCACCGCGCCTTCGTCCGTCACGAGCTCCGTTTCGACGATGAGCGTCTTGCCGCGGTAGCGGCGTTTCACCTCGCGCACGGGTGACGTCGGAGCCACCTTCCACCGCCCGTTGTCGGCGGTTCCCAGGAGCGAGGTGAAGCACGCGTCCGAGTCGAAGTCCGGGAGGCAGAGAAAGTCGATGGAGCCGTCCTTGGCCACGAGCGCGGCGGTGTACAGGTCGCCCAGGAGCGCATGGTCCTCGATGAGCAGGCCTGGTTCCGCCTGGGTCTCGCTGCCCCACCCGGTCCTCGGGGCCTCCCTCGTCTGCACGGTCTCTGTCGAAGCCATTTCATCCCCCCTGGGTATGTCTGTGCGTTGTGCGAGAAAGGTAGGCGCCGACACTTCGGATGCAATTCGAGCCCAGGGCTCGTCGTCGCGAAGCCCCAGCACGCGGGCGGCGGAGCGCTAGGGAGTTCGGGTCAGGCGTGCTGCGTGCAGCCCCGGAGCCTCGAAGAAGGACAGTGGCGACGAACGATGCGCGAGGTCTCAGCGCGAGGTCTCAGCGCGAGGTCTCAGCGCGAAGTCTCAGCGCGAAGTCTCAGCGCGAAGTCTCAGCGCGAAGTTCCCGCGTCGAGGACGCCGCCATCCAGCCATCGTGCCGGTGTCGTGTCGGAAGGCGCGCCCCAGGTCGAGCCGACAGGCGCGTCAACCGTCAAAGGTCCCGCGTCTTCGCGTGTGCCCGCGTCCAAGGACTCGAGGTCCATGCCGGAGCCGGGCTCTCCATCGAAGACGCGACGAAGGATGCGACCATCCACATGGACGGCATAGGCGGCGCCCGAGTCCAATGGAAGGACCTTGCCGTCACAGGCCGAGGGGTCCACGTCCATCCGGATGAAGATGATGTCGCCCTCCCGGATGAAGCGAAAGTGGCGAGCATCCTGTCGCTCCCAACAGTGTTTCCCCTGGTTCCCCGAGGGCAGGAAGTCGTTCGCCGCGAGCATCAGGGCCTTGAGCACCACGCCATCCAATTCGAGGGCGCTGCCGGAATCTTCCATCCCTCGCGCTGGCTGGGCGAAGAACTCCGGAAAGCGAAGAGCTGGGTCCACATCGATGGGGCGAGGGGGCATGGCTCGCGGACAACCCGCGACGAGCAGGAGCCATGGAACGAGCAATCGTCTCATCGGGCTTTCTCGAAGCAGGGGCTTCTCGTGGCGCGGAGCGTGAAGTCAGTGGCGTCTTCGTTCCAGGAGACGTGCGCGGTCTGTTCGCAGCTCCAGCGATTTCTTTCTCGAGTCCACTTCATGATGTGACCCGTCACGGGGACGTATTGGTGGAACCCGTCACAGGCGGGCTTCGAGAGGTCGTTCGCGAAGAACGCGACGATGGAGAGCCGAACGACGCCGTCCTTGGTCCGCGCCTCGAAGCCATGGGCGGAGCCTTGCTCCACGATGAAGCGGATGTCACCCCTGGACAGCGAGCTTCCGAACGGATGGTTGTGGAGCGCATAGATGTACTTGATGCTGTTTGGAGGGTAGCGCGAATCCTCGACGGTAGAGGGAAGCAGGCACGTCTTGAGTCGATGGAGTGGGTCCACCGCGGACTGGTTCGTGAGCTTGCTCACCATGTACTGGTCATCCGGCGTGTAATACACCCAGGCGCAGTACTCGCTCGACACGCGCCAGAACGTGCTGGCCTCCTGGTTGTCCGCGCGTCCCGCGCTCGCATGCGGTTTCGTGAGAATCCTTCCGCATGCCGCGAGCAGCGCATCTGAGTAGGACTCGAACGGTCCCAGCATGGGGCCAGGGAGCTTCTCGAGGATGGGTTGTCCTGGAGAGGGGCGGACGATGTCGGGGTCACTCGGACGCGCGGGTGCGCACGCGAGCGCGAGCACAGCCCCGGACTGGAGGGCGACGCGCGCCCTCACGAAGGCAATCCCCACACATCCATCGCGATGTCCGGCGGAGGCCGGTAGTCCTCGAGCCGAGGCATGGGCACGGGCTCGCCCGGTCCACCGGCGATGTCCTCGTACGTCAGCCAGCGTCCATCCGGCGCGGTGACGCGCGAGATGTAGTCCCACTCGCACGAGTCGTTGAAGATGACGAAGCACCACCCGTTGGAGCAGAGAATCGGCGTGTCGCCACCTCCGGAGTCCTCCACGAGCTGGAGCTGCCGCGTCGATATCGTGACCTCACCCCGCTCCAGCGCGTACAGCACCGCGAGCACCTCGTCCTCCGTCAGCTTGTGCTCGCTCGGCTGCTCCTGGAACTCCAGCCGGTTCCCGAACGGGTCCTCACCGTGGAACCGCCGCACCCCCGGCACCGCGAAATCCCACGTCACCGGACGCTTCGCCTCGTACATGCGCGAGGCCAGCGCATCCAGCGTCGCCACGCGGAAGGCCGGGTGCGCCTTCTTCGCCGGAAGAAACGGCTCCTCCACGCCGAGATGAAGCCCCCGCCCGTCCGGCAGCTCGAACCAGAGCCCGCCCCGCTTCGCGAGTTCTGGGGGTTTGGGAATCTCTCGCAGCCCGAGCAGGTCGCCGTAGAAAACACGGCCTCTTGCCTCCTCGCCTCGGGGCATCGCGAGCTGGATGTGATCGAGCCCTTGAATCATGTTCGCCGCTCCCCCTGTCGTGGCGCGTGAGTCTGCCGGGACTCCTGGTGCGGCAGAAGGGCCTCGTGCTGGCCCCAGCCACGTGTCCCCAGGCCCGCGCCTGGTGACACGCGTGGCCGTGATTCCACGGGGTTCCGCCCCTATTGACGATTGGCAGGCGACTTGAAATGGAAGGTGAAGCGGGCGCAGTGTGCCCATCACCGACGCCTTTGTCGGACCCCTTTCCCTTTCAAGGACGCGCGATGCTTCCCGTCATCCTCGCCCTGCTCCTGTCGCAGACTCCGCCCGCAGCCAACCCGCGCCAACAGGGCGTGCCCATCGGCAAGGGCAAGATACTGCCCACCGTGCGCCTCAGCGCGCCTTCCGGCGGTTGGACGGTGGACCGGATGCTGCTCATCGAGGGCACTGTCAGCGACCCCTCCATCGACCCCATCGTCGTGTCCCTCAACGGCGACCGCTACCTCATGCGCACCTTCAACGGGCGCTTCAGCCGCAAGTTCCCCGCGGCCAGCGGGAAGAACGTCGTCACGGTGATGGCCACGAATCAGGCCGGCACCGCGCGCACCCAGGCCACCAGCTACGCGCAGGTGCCGCCCGTCCCGTTCAAGGTCATCCTCACCAGCGACACCGACGGCGTGTACACGGACCTGCACGTCTACGAGCCCACCGACACCAGCGAGAAGGACGGCCAGCTCGCGGTCTCCTCCATGGCCCACGTGTACTGGGCGGACACCTCCAGCCCGTCCGGCGGAACCTTCTTCCTCAACTCGCAGGGCGGTGACTTCGACCAGCCCGCGTATGGCCCGTACCTCTACATCCACCGCGCGCCGCCCAAGGGCGTGTACCTGGTGGCGACCAACTACTGGCCCAGCGGCGACAAGGCCCACACCCTGGCCACGCTCAACCTCGCGCTCTTCGAGGGCACGCCGAACGAGGTCCGCCGCATGGTGCGCATCCCCCTGGCCACGCCCGGCACCACGCGCGTGCTCGCCTGGGTGAATGTCCTCGGCGACGGCCAGGCGGAGGTCTACGTCCCCTCGCAGGACCCGAAGCCCACGCGCAAGGGCTGGCCCACGAACCTGGACGCGGCCCTCAAGGAACTCCAGACGAATGGCGACGGCGGCGGCGAGGGCGACTACTGACGCGCGCTGTCTGACGCGCCCACGTCCACCGCCATGCTCGCCCTGTCCCTGCTCCTGCTGTTGGAGGCCGCCGCGCCCGCGCCCGAGTCGCGCGACGTGCTGCTGCGCCGGCAGGTGGCCCAGGTCGCGCTCGCGCAACTGAAGCAGCAGGACGCCTTGTGGCACCCGGACCAGCGCGACTGCGCGGGCCTCATCCGCTTCGCCTTCCGCACCGCCTACAAGCGCATCGCCCCGGAGCGCCTCGCCACGCCGCTGTGGACGGACGCGCGGGGCAAGCCCTCCGACTTCGCGGACGCGGAGACGTTGCTGCACCACAGCCTGGTGTTCCTGGGCCGGGACGAGGCCACGCGCGACGCGGTGCGCACCGGTGATGTGCTCGCGTTCCGCCAGGAGCAGGACTCAGGTCCCAACTTCCATCTCATGCTGGTGGTGCGCCCGGAGGACCGGGCCCATGCACCCGCGCGAGTCGTCTACCATCCGGGGGAGAAGGGCGCCGCCGTGCGCACCGGGCTCCTCCACAACCTCGCCGACGAGGCGCCACGAGAGTGGCGTCCGGTGCCCACCAACGGCGCCTTCCTCGGCTTCTTTCGTTTCAAGGAGTGGATGCCATGACATCTCCGTCGAGCCCTTCCCCGGGCACGCCGCCTCCGGCGAGCCCACCGCCTGGTCGCGGCGGTCCTCCCAAGGGCCTGTTGATTGGTGTGGGCGTTGTCGTCGTGGGCGCGGCGGTGGCGGGGGCCTTTGTCCTCGGCCGTCGCTCCAGCTCGTCCTCCGGCGGTGACGAGGGCCCCAGCACTCCGCTCATGAGCGGCGCGAGCACGAACCCTGTCGCGGCCGCGCAGGTGGAGGGATTGCCGGAGCCGACCACCGCGGAGCTGGAGGTGCCCGGTACTGTTGCTCCCCAGGCCGTCTGGTTGGACGTGCACCATCCGCCCAAGGTGCGTGACGCGCTGGCGCGCAACGCGTGGCTGCGCTCGCAGCTGTCGCAGCCGCTGGGGCAGGGCTTCGTGGGCGGCTGGGCCGCGTTCTTCGGCTCCACGGGCGAGGACCTGAAGGGCGACTTCAAGGGCGCGGTGCTGGACCTGCTGGTGGGCCGCGTGGGCAACACGCCGTTCCGCGTGGCGTGGTTCGCTGGTGATGCGCGCGCGAGCACGCCCGCGTTCATCGTTCCCAAGGCGACGAAGTCCGCGACGGCGGCCTTCAACGCGCTGGACGCGGTGGCGAGCCGAGGCACCCTCACGGCGAAGACGTGCCCGGGTGGCACGCCCACCGCCGTCGCCGAGGGGCTGGAGCTGAAGCGCTGGCTGGTGGCGGAGCAGACGCTGTGGGCGGGCAAGACGCCGGACCGTCTGGTCATGGCGCGCCACCCCGTCGCGGTGCTCCAGGGCCTGTGCGCCGAGGTGCCGGAGCTGAGCGCCGAGGACAACGTCGACGTGGAGCTGGGTTTCCAGCCCGAGTCGTTCGGCCGCGACGCGCAGCTGTTCGCGCACGTGCTGGGGCTGTCGCCGGACACGCGCCTCCAGTTCGGCGTGGAGGGTGACCGGCTGGTGGGCCGGGGCATCGCCGGCGAGCTGATGGAGGGCACCGTGCGCCTGGACAAGGCGGCGCTGTCCGACGAACTGCTGAAGCTGGTGCCGGAGGAGACGCCGGTGCTGCTGGCCATGCAGCTGAAGCTGCCGGAGACGCTGTCGGCGGAGACGCTGAAGGCGTTCTGGAAGTCGGGCGGCGAGGGGGCGACGCGCACGCGGCAGGTGGCGGTGGTGTGGACGCCGCGCGGGGACTCGGCGCTGCCTCAGGAGGTGGCGGTGCTGTGGGGGCGGCCCGAGGATGGGACCGCGCTGGAGGGCTTCTTCTCCGGAGGGTCGAGCAGGCTGCAGCAGGCCACGCTGTGCAACCACGTGGTGCTGGCGTCGAGCGAGGCGGAGCTGAACGTGCTGCGCATGTCGTGCGCGGGCAGCAAGCCGAGCATGCTCGCCGCGCCGGGGCCGGTGCTGGCGGGGCTGCGTGAGCCGGGCTCGTTGGCCTTCGGGGTGAATCTGGGACGGCTGCTCAGCGGCCTCACCATGGACGGCTTCCTGTCCGAGTCCCGAGTGGGGCGCAACGCGCCGATTCCGAAGGCGGCGCCCCCTGAAATCGAAGCGGCGCGGCGCGACCTGGAGTCGCTGCCGTACCTGGGCCTGCGCGGCACCGTGCAGGGCGATTCGCTGGTTCCTGGAGGTTTCGGGTCATGAGGATGGTAGCTCGACTCGCGGTACTGACGGCGGTGGCGCTGTCCGGCGTGGCGATGGCCAAGCCGCTCTACATCACCGTGCCGCGCTCGTATGGCAGCGGCGAGCCGGTGGCGGTGGACGTGGCCTTCGAGGACAAGGGGCCGGTGGAGCTGCGCGTCCTCAAGCCCGACAACGTGGATGCGTTCATCCGCGCCCAGGGCGACCTGCGGCGCGCGTACCAGACGCCGCCGACGATGAACAACCCGGGCCGCGCGCTCAGCCGCGGCGTCAACGCGGTGGGCCTGCCGGGCCGGTGGTTGCTCGACGGGCTCAACCAGAACTTCCGCGAGGACATGCTGACCGTCCTGCCGCCCGCGCCCAACGTGCCCGGCTCCAACGAGCCGTTGGCCAAGGTGGCCGAGGGCGCCAAGAAGCTGGTGGGCGTGCCGCCGGGCTTCACCGTGACTCGCAGCCAGTGGCTCAACCTGGACCTGGGGGGCGCCGAGCGTGACTTCAACGTGCCCGGCTTCAACTCGAGCGGTGGCTACGGCTTCCAGGAGCGCCGCGTGCTGCTGGCGCCGCTGCCGGCCGGCACCTACGTCCTCCAACTGGTGCAGGGGCTCGTCGAGGGCCAGGTGGTGCTCGTCGTCAGCGACCTGACGGTGCAGTTGAAGCAGACGGATGGCGAGGTGCTGGTGCGCGTGGCCGGCAAGGACCAGAAGCCGGCAGTGGGCGCGCAGGTGCAGGTGTACCTGCCCAAGGGCAAGGGCCCCGCGGGGAAGACGGACGCCAAGGGCGAGGTGCGGCTGGACGTGACGGAGCCGCGCATCATCGCCACCGCGTCGGTGGGTGCCGACACGGCGATTGTCGACACGGACTTCTACTCCACGCTGGCGGTGGCGCCGGACGTGTTCATCTACAGCGACCGGCCCATCTACAAGCCGGGCCACGAGGTGAAGTTCCGCGGCGTGCTGCGCCAGCCGGACACCTTCCTGGCGCGCCTGTTCACGCCGAAGAAGAAGGACGTGACGGTGAAGCTCGTGTCCCAAGAGGGCCGCGCGCTCACCACGCGAGTGTCGGTGGATGAGTTCGGCGCCTTCCACGGCACGCTCAAGGTTCCTGACGATTTGGGCACGGGCGTATTGCGCGTGGAGGCGGAGCTGGACGGTCAGCCGCACCAGGGCGAGGCGCGCGTGCAGGACTACGTGAAGCCGACCTTCTACCTGGAGGCGGAGCCCGAGTCGGAGACGGTGGTGCCCGGCCAGTCGCTGCGCGTGAAGGTTCGCGCGCGTCGCTACGCGGGCGGCGTGCCCGCTGGCGCGAAGTATGAGGTGTTCCTGTACCGCAGCCTGCTGGACGCGCCCGCGTGGGTGGATGACGCCGGCAAGGGTGGCCAGGGCAGCGACGTGACGTACGGCTCGCAGTCCAGCAACGAGGGCAAGCTGAGCGTGCCGGAGCGGCTGTACTCCTCCGTGGCGGAGCGCGGAGTGACCGAGGACCCGTGGGCCAGCGCCACCGGCTTCGACGCGAGCGGCGAGGCGGCGATTGAGGTCGCGGTGCCGGAGCTGAAGGCGGGGGAGGAGCGGCTGCCGTATCGCTACTCGCTCACCGTGCGCGCGCGGGATGACCAGGAGACGTTCGCCAACTCGACGACGTCGTTCTTCCTGTCGAAGGTGGAGGTGCTGGGCACGGCGCGCTACTCGGACGCGGTGGTGGCCAAGGGCGGCGAGGCGCTGCTGTCGGTGCGCGCGACGACGCTGTCGGGCAAGGCCTACGGCGTCACGCAGGGCGAGGTGGAGTTCGTACTGAGGAAGGCGGACGGCGCGGAGAAGAGCCTGGGCAAGCGCTCGTTCACCACGGCGGCGGACGGGACGCACCGCGAGAAGGCGCCCACGTCGGACGTGGGCGCGGTGCTGGCGCGCGTGGTGGTGAAGGACAAGCGCGGCGAGACGTGGCAGGGCGAGGAGTCGCTGCTCGTCATCGGCTCGGCGGACGAGGCGGTGGCCCAGGTGCCCAACCTCACGCTGGCGTCGCTGTCGGGCACGTTGGAGCCGGGGGACTCGGCGCGGATGGTGGCGCTGATGCCGGATGGCTGGGGCGCGGGCGGCCGTGACGCGGGCCCGGTGTGGGTGACGCTGGCGGGCGCCAGCATTCATGACACGCAGGTGGTGGAGCTGACGGGCCGCACGCTGGTGCACAGCTTCAGCGTGGAGAAGCGGTTCGGCGGCGCGGTGTATGCGTCCGTGGCGTACCCCACGGCGACGGGCCGCTGGGAGGAGCGCACGGTGGCGTTCCGCGTGATTCCGCGCGAGCGCACGCTCACCGTGGAGCTGCAGCCGCGTCGCGCCGAGGCCACGCCGCTGACCGAGCAGACCATCGACGTGCGGGTGGTGGACCACCAGGGCAAGGGTGTCGTCGCGCAGCTGTCGCTGGGCGTGGTGGACAAGGCCGTCTACGCAATCCAGTCCGAGTTCCGTCCCAAGGTGCTCGACTTCTTCTACCCGCCGACGCGCAACAACGTGTCCAACTTCTACTCCTCGGAGTTCCAGGGGTACGGGTACGGCGAGGCGCTGGCGCGGAAGATGGCGGGGCTGCCGGACCATGCCTTCGCGTCCATCAAGCCTCCCAGCCGTCAGGCCAAGGACATGGAGAAGGACACGGCGCACTGGGACCCGACGGTGGTGACGGACCGCGATGGCCGCGCCACGGTGCGCTTCACGCTGCCGTCCAACCAGACGTTGTGGGTGGTGACGGCGGTGGCGGCGGACACGTCCGGTCGCTTCGGCGAGGGGACGTCCGAGTTCGCCACGCGCGGAGGGCTCAACCTCTACGCGTCGCTGCCGCAGTTCCTGCGCGAGGGTGACGAGGCGCTGGCCTCCATCCGCCTGTCGGCGGGTGAGAAGTCGCCGGCCAGCCAGTTGCTGGAGGTGAAGCTCGCGTCGCTGGGTGCGCTGAAGGCGGACCAGTCGCAGCACAAGGTGGAGCTGGCGAAGGGCGGCGAGCAGGTGGTGCCGCTGACGCTGCGTGCTTCCTCGACGGGTGACGCGCAGCTCGCGGTGGACGTGTCGGGAGGCAAGGACCCGCTGAAGGACCGCCAGCTGTTCCAGGTGGAGCCGGCGGCGGTGGAAGACGTCGTCAAGGTGAGCGCCTGGGGCGGTGGCGCGCTGGAGGTGCCGGCGGCGAAGGAGGCGACGCTGACGCGCGTGGAGCTGGTGCTCCAGCCGTCCATCGTCGACGCGGCGCTGTCCAACGTGCGCGAGCTCCTGACGTACCCGTACGGGTGCCTGGAGCAGCTCGTGTCGACGACGGTGCCCAACGTGGCGGTGTACCAGGTGCTCCAGCAGGCGGGCGCGCTGGCGAAGCTGGACACGGACACGCAGGCGCTGCTCGCGGAGGCGCGCAGCCGTTCGGTGCAGGGCACCGCGCGCATCCTCAACCTGTCGGTGAAGGGCGGTGGCTTCACGTGGTTCGGTGGCTACAACACGCCGAGCCTGCCGCTGACGCTCATCGCACTGGACGGTCTGGCGTACGCGGCGGAGGCGGGCCTGGTGGACCGCGCGGACCCGCGCCTCGTGGAGAGCGCGCGCTGGCTGGAGGCGCAGGAGGGCCTGCCGCCCGAGTACGAGGCCACGCGGGCCTACGTGCTGGCGCGGCTGGAGGGGCCGAAGCAGGCGGCGCGTGTGCGTGCGCTGGTGGAGGCTTCCGAGTCCGGTGAGCTGTACCCGCTGGCGCTGGCGGTGCTCGCGGCGGAGAAGGCGGGCGTCATCAAGGAGCCGGCGCTCCAGGCTCGCATCAACGCGCTGGTGAAGCGCAGCTCGGAGGGCTTCACCACGCTGGCCGCGTACAAGCCGGGCCAGGAGCTGGAGATGTCGGAGGCGTTCTTCCGCTTCCCGCTGCGGCGCGTGGGCATGACGGCGATTGCCGCGCACGCGGCGTCGTTCGGCACGCTGGATGTCACCCGCGCTCGCAAGCGCATCCTGGAGATGCTGTCGGAGCCGGACCTGTCGACGTTCGACCGGAGCACCGCGCTCCTGCACTCGCTGTGGCTGCTGGAGCGTGACGCGAAGGCGTTCAAGGGCATGACGCCTCCGGAAGTGAAGGGCATCCAGGGCGGGGTGAAGTTCTCGCCGCGCGGCATGGGGCTCGTCGCGACGCTGGCTCCGGGGACGCGCACGGTGGACGTGGGCGGCTTCGACGGCGTGGCGACGTTGCAGGCCACCGCGCTCACGCCGCTGTCCGCGGTGCGTGCGCGGGCGGAGGGCATGTCGATTTCGCGTGCGTACTACGCGCTGCGCGAGGGCGGGAAGGTGAAGCTCGGCGCGGGGGACACGGTGTCCCAGGGCGAAGAGGTCTACGTGGAGCTGACGATGGACGCGCGCGGGAGCAACAAGGTGCGTTCGGCGTACTACGTGGTGGAGGACGCGGTGCCCGCGGGCTTCGTGGCGCTCCAGGAGGACAAGGCGTTCCGCGGTCCTCCGCACTCGTTGCCGTTGGTTCCGGAGGCGCTCAAGCGCCGGGTGCTGAGCCCGGAGCGGGCGACGTTCTTCTTCGAGGAGCCGGCGTGGTGGAGCGACAGCCCGCGCACGGTGGGCTACGTGCTGCGCGCGCAGTTCCCCGGCACGTTCTCCGCGCCTCCCGCGAGCATCGAGGACATGTACGCCGCGAGCATCCACGGCCGCACGGCCGCGGACTCGCTGAAGGTGGTGCCGTCGAAGAAGGGCACGGGAGACCTGTAGTCGATGGGGTGGGCCTCCGTGGTGGCCGTGTTGCTGACGGCCACCCCCACCTTCGTCACGCGAGGTGACGTGACGCCCGAGTCGGACCTTCGTCGCGAGGCGGAGGCCGGCTGGGCGGCGCTGGAGTCGGTGTATGCGGCGGAGGCGGGCGGGGCGCCGGTGCGGGCCCCGGTCTCCATCGTCCTCCAGCGCGGCGTGGCCCTGTCACCCGAGCGCAACGCGCAGGGCCGGCCCGGCCTCGTGGAGCTGCGGCAGAACACGCCGGGCGTGCTGGATGAGCGGCTGCGCGTGGCGCTGCGGCACGAGCTGGCGCACCAGCTCCTGTGGTGGGCATGTCCCCAGTCGAGCGAGGACCGGCTCTTCCACGAAGCCTTCGCGGTGGCGCTGAGCGGCGAGCTGCCGGCGTGGCGCGAGGGGGCCTATCAATCCCTGTCACGCGCGGCGTCGGAGCTGGCGGCGGCGCCCGCGGTGGACTCGTCGAAGGCGCGGCGCGCGCTGGCGCGGCTCCTGAGTGAGACGGTGGGTTTTCCCAAGGCGCTGTCGCGTCGGCTGCGCCAGTGTCACGACGGGGCGCGGTGGGTGGTGCCGCTGTCCATCGACGAGCTGGCGGACGTGCAGGTGCGCGCGGCGGGGCCGGCCACGGTGGTGGTGAGTCGGCACTCGGGGGAGGTGTTGTTGTCGGAGGGCGAGGTGCGGCGCGCGCTGCCGTATGGTTCGGTGCTGAAGCCCTTCGTGTACGCGGCGGGCGCGGAGCATCCGGTGTTGGCGCCGCGCGTGGACGTGCAGGAGTGGGCGTGTGGCCCGGGGTTGCCGGCGAAGGTGGACGCGCGCACGGCGCTCCTGCGCTCATGCAACGGGTACTTCCTGGACTGGGAGACAGCGGGCTCGGCGCCCAAGGGGTTTGGCGCGTGGGAGCCGGTGCTGTCGGCGCTGGGGCTCACGGGGACGCCGGTGGACATGGCGGATGCGGTGGGCCTGCGCTCCACGCTGGCGCTGTCTCCGTGGGGGATGGCGCAGGCGTATCGGCTGCTGGCGGAGGCGCGGCCGGACGTGGTGGCGCTGCTGGCGGACAACGCGGCGCGAGGGACGCTGGCGGAGCTGCCCGCATCGAAGGCGCTGGTGGGCGTGGCGACGAAGACGGGCACGGTGCGGGACGCGGCGAGCCGTCCGCAGTACGGCTGGATTGCGGCGGTGGATGGGGACCTGGTGGTGGTGGCGGTGCGGCCGGGGAAGATGCCTCGCCAGTTCGCGGAGGAGATTCCCGCGGCCCTGGCGAAGGCGCGCAAGCAGGCGGGCGTGGAGGCGGCGCGGGTGCAGGTGTTGGGGCTGGTGCCGGCGCGCGAGGTGGAGGCGCGGTGCGCGGGCGTGGGCTTCACGGTGGACGCGGGGATGCCGAAGGCCGCTCCGGTGGAGTGGGCGCGGCTGGAGGGACTGACGACGCGCGGGGCGGCGGTGTGTCTGGGCGCGCCGTGGCGGGTGCGCTTTCCGAAGGGGCCGGAGGAGGGGAGGGATTACGCGGGAGTTTTTACGTGGTCGCCACCGCCGGCGTATCGGCCGCCCGTGGGAGTGCCCACGTCACCGAGCGCGCTGAAGGCGCGGCGGGGCTCGGACTTCGTGTTCCGCACGACGCGGTTGCAGTACACGTCGGGCGTGGTGGCGGCGGAGGACGTGACGCTGAAGGGCGAGGCGCGGCTGGCGTTGGCGCGCGTGGTGGCGCACAACGAGCGGCACAGTCGTCATCCGGGCCGGGCGGTCTGCGACACGACGCACTGTCAGGCCTTTCGAGGCACGGTGCGGGTGCAGCGAGACGACGCGAAGGCGCTGAGACTTCCGGCGCTCAAGTGGAGCGAGTGGCTGTTGTTCTCGCAGGGAGGACAGGAGCCCTGGACGCAGGAGCGGCCGCGTGTGGACGTGGAGCGGCTCCTGGGCAAGGGCCTGGTGTCGCTGCGTTTCGAGGCGGGCCGCGTTCAATACCTGCTCACGGAGAAGGAGGGCGCGTCGACCTTCGAGAGCGGGCGCTCACTGGCGTGTGAGCTGTTGCGCTCGGGCTTGAAGCTGCCGTCCTGTCCGCGCACGGCGTCGTTCAATGGGGACACGCTCGTGTTCGAGGGACGCGGGCGAGGACACGGTGAAGGCCTGGACGTCGAGGCGGCGAAGGCGAGCAGACTCCGCAGCGACGCGATTCTCGAAGGGGCCTACGGACGCTCTCGCCCCGAGCCCCGGGACGTGGACTAGGTCGTCGTGAGGGGAAGCACGAGCCGGGCGCGGATTCCTCCCTCGGTGACGCCCTGGAGGGACAGGGTTCCTCCGTGGGCCTCGACGATGCGGCGCACCAGCGTCAGCCCCAGGCCCGTGCCCCCTGTCTCCCGCGCGCGGCTGCGGTCGGTGCGGAAGAAGGGCGTGGTGAGCTTGGGCAGGTCCTCGTCGCTGATGCCGATGCCCCGGTCCTCCACGTCCAGGTGCACCGCCTGCGCGTCCACCTGTGCCCGCAGCGTCACCGGACTGCCGGGCTCCGAGTACTTGCGCGCGTTGTCGAGCAGGTTGTGCAGCGCGCGCCGCACCAGCACCGGGTCGGCCTCCAGCGTGGGCAGGTCCTCGGCCACGTCCAGTTGGAGGCGACACTCGGGGGCGCTCTTCTGGAAGCGCTCGGCGGCGTCCTTCAGGAACTCCGTCAGCCGCAGCGTCGCCCGCTGGAGGCGAGGCCCCGGCTGTCCCGCCTGGTTCGCCTCCAGGTCGAGCCGCGCCATCTGCAACACGCCATCCACCAGTTGCTGAAGCTCGCCAATGTCCCGCCGCAGCTCCGGCAATCGCGCCGCCAGCTCCTCCGGTTGTCCGTCCTCGACGAGGTCCAGCGTCACGCCCAGGCGCGCCAGGGGCGTGCGCAGCTCGTGGGACACGTTGGCCAGCAGCTCCTTCTGGCCTCGGATGAGTGACTCCGTTCGCTCGGCCATCGTGTCGAAGGTGTGCCCCAGCACCGCCACTTCGTTCCGGCCCTTCAGCCGCACGCGCGCGGACAGGCGCCCCTGACCGAACTCGCCCACCACCTTCGTCAGCCGCTCCAGCGGGGAAGCCAGCGCCCACGCCAGGGGCACCGAGAGTCCCGCCAGCACGACCAGGACCAGGGCCAGCACGCCGCCCAGCACCGTGTACGTCCGACGATTGTTGGCCTCATGCAGCAGATAGCCCACCACGGTGTTGCCTCGCCACGTGGGGGTGGCCCAATGGTTCTGCCCGTCACGTTTGAACCAGCTCTTGCCGGTGCGAAGCTCGCGCCACTCGGCGTCATCGAGCACCCTCAGGGGAGGTCGCGCTGATGAGGCCTTCACGGTGCCCTGAAGGTCATACAGCGTGGCCCGGAGCTTTCCTTGCGCGGCGAGGGACTCCATCAGGGGGGCGAGCTCGGGAGACTCCGCGGCGGCCAGCTCCACCAGTCGCTCGTATGTCTTTTCCGTGTCCTGTCCTACGATCTGTGACTCCACGAGGCTGGCGATGACCGCGAAGGACACGACGGCGCCCCCCAGCATCAACAGACCATACAGATAGATGCGCCAGAACATCCTTCGGGGACGGAGCCGCTCACCGAGCTTCATGACTCCTCACCTCGCTCCAGCACATACCCCACGCCTCGCACCGTCTTGAGCATCCGGGGGTTGCGCGCGTCGTCCCCCAGCTTCTGGCGCAGCCGGGACACATGCACGTCGATGGCGCGGTCCACCGGGCCGTCCGGGTCGTTGCCCTTCGCCAGCTCCAGCAACTGCTCGCGCGACAGCACCCGTCCCGCCCGCTCCGCGAGTCCGAGGAGCAAGGCGAACTCGTGCCGTGTCAGCGGCAACACCTGTCCATTCAGCGATGCCCGGAAGTCACTCCGGTTCAGCGTGAGCGCGCCCACGCGCACCACCTCGCGCGAGGGACCCAGCAAGCCCCGGCTGCGCCGCACCAGCGCCTGGATTCGCGCCAGCAGCTCCCGAGAGGAGTAGGGCTTGGGCAGGTAGTCGTCCGCGCCCAGCTCCAGTCCCATCACCCGGTCCGCCTCCTCGCCGCGCGCGGTGAGCATGAGGATGGGCACCGCCGAGCGCTCCCGCAGCTCGCGGCAGACGGTGAGCCCATCCTTCCGGGGCAGCATGATGTCGATGAGGATGGCATCGAAGGCGCGGCGCGAGGCCTCGACCAGGCCCTGCTCCCCGTCCCGAGCGAGACAGGTGCGCACGCCTTGTCGCTCCAGGTACTCGGCCGTGAGGCGGGCCAGGTGCGCGTCGTCCTCGATGAGGAGCACCTCGATGCCGGGTGACGGTGTGGCGGGTCCCATCATGTCCCCAGTCTAGTGCGGCGTGGCAGTGTAGGACTCGCAGCTCCCCACGAGCGTGGGCACCGCGAGCAGGCTCTTCCAGTCGCGCAGGGGCACACCCATCACGGAAGTGACGCCGTCATCCGGTGCCATGAGCTGCTTCACCCACTCCTGCGGCATCAGCCGGCGCGTCTGCCACACGCCACCGTCCACCAGGAGTTGTCCCAACTCCAGCAGGTCTCGCGGTCGGCTGGCGGACATGGCATCGAGGCTCGGCGTCATCGCGGCCCTCGACGCGAAGGCGAGCAGCAACAGGGCTTGGATGAGGAGTGGGGCGACTGCGCGGAAACGGCGAGTGGGGTGCGGAGACATCGAACCTCCCAGGGCCAGGACCTCGGGGTCCATTGGATGCTGCGCAGTTCAACGCCTCCATGTCGCGGGAGGATGTGCGGAATGTAAACGATTGTAACGGGCCGCTGATTCGGGCGAGTTCATTGGCACCTCTCCGAGAATCAGCGATGGTCCTGGTCAGAGGGGTTGGTCCATTTGCTTTGGGGAAGATGACATGCACGTCGCATCGCGCCGGTTCGCGCTTTCGTTGCTCTTGAGTGCCTCACTGTTCTCCGGTTGCTCCGAGGACTCGCAAACGCCGCATGAAGGGCCCGACACGGAGTCCAAGTGCCCCGCCGTCACCGGCGCGGTCATCGAGCATCAGGGCATCGTCTCCACCTCGGAGACCTGGGCCGCGGGCAGCCCCCATGTCATCACCAGCAACCTCACCATCCGGGGGCAGGTCACGGTGGAGGCCTGCGCGACGGTGCGTCTCGCGAAGGCCACCTCCATCCAGGTCGACAGCGGGGGCGTGCTTCGCGCGGAGGGGAAGCAGGACCAGGTGGTGCGTTTCGAGCCTCACGCTGACTGGCCGTGGGGGCAGTTGCTCATCGGGACGGGAGGTTCGGCGCGACTGGAGTGGACGGTGCTGTCGGGAGGTGGACTCTCGTCGACGATGGACTCCATCGTGCGTGTGAATGCCGGCGCGGAGCTCCCTGGCCCGAGGCCGCTGTTCGTCAGTCACGTCACCATCGAGGACTCACGGGGGCCTGGCATCATTCTCAATGGAACGGCGGGCTTCGCCGAGGGCTCCTCCGATTTGACCATTCGAGGGACGGGCGGCGAGTTTGGTCGGCAGCCCCTGGTCATCAATCCCAATGCGCTGGGGACGCTGCCGTCGGGCACGTACACGGGGAATCTCGAGGACGCCATTCACATAGGGCCGTCCATCGCAGCGGCCTCGGTGTTCTACCTGGGCTCCAGCGCCACCCTGAAGAACCTGGGCGTACCCTATCAAGTACAGGGGCTCCAGGTGGGGGGACCGGGGGCTTCGGCGACGCTCACCATCGAAGCGGGCACGGAGCTGCGCTTCGAGCCGGGGACGACGCTGCGCGTCTACGACGAGACGAGCGCGCTCATCGTGGCGGGGACGCCCTCCAGTCCCGTCATCTTCACGTCGAACCTGAGGAATCACCGGCCGGGTGACTGGGCGGGCATCCGCTTCGACGGGATGAACGCGGCCAACCGGCTGGAGTCGGCGGTGGTGAGGTACGCGGGTGGGCCGTGCCAGTGCTCCAGCTTTGGGTGCAACTACCTGCCGCCCGGGTTCGACGTCAGCTCGGCCATCCTCGTGTTCGACGAGCCGACGTCGCCGTTCATCGCGAACTCGCGCATCGAGGACAGCGCGGGGCACGGCATCCTGCGCGGGTGGAATGGCTCGGACCTCAGCCTCGCGACGAGCACCACCTTCGCGCGCATCGCCGAGTGTACGGAGACGGTGCCGAAGGACCGTGACGGACGCTGCCCCTCCGAGACGCCCGTCTGTCCGCGCAGTCCCTGAGTCACCGTGACGCCGTGGGACGCCGAGCACCTGGTCGGCGTCCATCACGGCCTGGGGCGCACGGGCATCGCTGAAAACAACGACGCCGGAGCCTCCTCGTGGGAGACCCCGGCGCCGAGCCGACAGTTCGTGCTGTCGAGAGACTTCCTAGCGGTAGGTCGCCGTCAGCTGGTCCGCGCGCTCCGACTGGCCCGCGCTGAACGTGTTCATGCAGTTGTCGTCGGTGTAGTCCATGAAGTTGGTGATGGGGTCCGCACCGCCACCCGCGCAGGTGTCGCGGCCGGAGGGGCAGCCGTACGCCGGAGAGGCCTCGGCCGAGGTGTCGCTGACCGAGTCACCCGCGCCGGTGCAGCCGCCCTGGAACGTGTGGTACAGGCCCAGCCAGTGGCCGACCTCGTGCGTGCCCGTGTCGCCCTCGTTGTAGGGCACCGCGGTGCCACCCGGCACGCTGCTGTAGAGGATGACCACGCCGTCCTGCTGCGGCTGCGCGGTGTAGCTGGAGGGGAACGTCGCCCAACCCAGCAGCCCGCCGCTCAGGTTGGCGGAGTAGATGTTGAGGCTCTCCTTGCCACCCTTGCGCAGGGCCTTCTTCATCGCCCGCTCGTTGGCACTGCCGCTCTTGAGCGCGAACCACTTCGAGTTCGTCGTACGGTCCGTGCCCTGGAGCACGAAGCGGAACGGCGTGTTGGCATAGGCCGCGTTCAGCACGTTCATCTGCGCGGTGATCTGCGAGTCCGGGATGTCGCCGTTCGCGAGGCCCGAGCCCTTGTTGATGACGTGGAAGTACGTGGGCACCGTCACCGAGCCCACCGCGCGCATCGCCGTCTTCTGCTCGGCCAGGAAGGCGTCGATGGCCGCGCGCTCCTCCACCGAGGGCTCCACCGTCGCGCAGCCGCGGTGCAACGACGTCTGCTCCACCGCCGGGTCCGCCGGCGACGGGGCCTCCGCGGCCTCCTCGCCCTTACAGGCGGCAAGGCTCATCAGGGCACCCGCAAGCACGGCCAGACGACCATTCCTCTTCGCGACGCTGCCAATCATTGTCATCTCCAGGGAAGATGGAGATTCAATGAATAGCTGAATGAAACAGCGAGAGTCAATGTCACCTTGAGACAATCCGTGGGCAATCCCCGGGGTGCGCCCGACGCCGCACTCCGGGGCGGATGAGACAGAAATGCTCCACTCGGGAGGGGCGATTGTAAAATGTCTTTCATTGTCTCGGCTCACCCCCGGAGTCGCCTGGGTATGTCTGGGCTTGCTCCAGACGCCGCCTTGTCGGGATGGGTGGGTTCCCAGGGCCCACCTCCGTGACGTGCCGCGTCACCAGATAGGTCCGGAAAAATCCCACCTTTCCTGAGCAACTCTTTCTCTCAGATGGCGAGAATCCATGACTGGATTCCGGAACAGCCCGGATTTCCTCTGCCGCTCTCCTCGGTCCGCCCCGCTTCTGAGAGGTCTCCGCATGTCTCCCCCCGTCAGTAACAACGGCAACAACGCCGCTCAGATCGCCGCCGCTGAGGCCCAACGCCGTCAGGCCGAAGAGGCCCGTCGTCGCGCGGAGGAAGCGCGCAAGGCCGCGGAAAACCAGAAGAAAGCCGCCGCCGAGGCCCAGAAGAAGGCCGCCGAGACGCAAAAGAAGAAGGCCTCCGAGGCCCAGCAGAAGGCACGGACGGACGCCAGCCAGGCCAAGGTCGCGGCGGACAAGGAGAAGTCCGCGAAGGCCGCGAAGGAGACGGCCCAGACGAAGGCCAATGAGGCCCAGGCCAAGGTCGACACGTTGGGCAAGGGCCCGAACCTGAGTGACCAGGCGCGCAAGGACCTGGACGCGGCGACGAAGGTCGCCAAGGACACGAAGGCCGCGGCCACCAAGGCCAACGACACGTTCCTGCAGGCGCAGAAGGACGCCACCGCCGCCCGGCAGCTTTCCGACACATCGCACAACAAGGCGATTGAAGAGGGCAACAAAGCCATCCAGACGCAGAAGTCCGCCAACACCTCGGCGAAGGCGGTGGGCGAGCCGCCCCCGTACGCGGACGCCAACCAGGTGCGTGACGTCTTCGACGCCGGCAGCCTGGACCCCAAGGCCCAGGAGCGGCTGTTCGGAACGAAGTCGGTGGTCTCTCCGGAGGAGGCGGTTCGCGCGGATGCGAAGGCGGTGGGTGACGCCTCCATTCGCAGCCCGGCCGATGGCGCCAAGGAGCTGCGCCGCCAGGTAGAGGCGAACCCGGACCCCGCCTACCGCGAGGCCCTGATGAAGGAGTCCAGGGGCGCCATCAACCTCATGACCTCCAGCCTGGGGCGTCCCGAGGTGACCCAGGACCAGGCGAACCAGATCGTGAGCGACCTGAGCCACGCCGCGGAGCAGACCAGCCCTCAGGCGTCCCGCGACGTGGCGGACAGCTTCCGCCGCGCCGAGACCGAAGCGGGCTACGGCCACAAGGTGGAGGAGAAGCTCACCCCCGCGCTGAAGGCGGGCGCGAAGGACCCGGCGGTGACGAACGTCGCCAAGGGCCTGGTGGACGGCCTCCGCGCGGACGGCAAGTACGACCTGGCGGATGTCATCACCCGCCAGTCCCCGGAGCTGGAGAAGGTCTCCCCGCAGAACGCTGGCCAGACGAAGGCCCGCGCCGAACTGGACGTCCAGAGCGCGAAGGAGGGCAAGGACACCGTCGCCACGCAGCAGAAGCAACTGGATGAGGCCACGCGGGGCCAGGTCGACGAGCTCTTCACGGCCTCCAAGGACCAGAAGCCGCCCGAGGGCTTCGAGGCGGTGGACACGAAGGACCCCCACCGCGTCGAGTTCGTCCAGAAGGACCCGGCGGGAGAGGTCACCGCGCGCATCTCCGCGACGCGCGACGACAAGAACAACGTCACCCTGGACACCAGCACCGTCGACCCCCAGAGCAAGCAGGTCACTCGCGAGGTCGTGACGAGCAACGGGCCGGAGGGCACCACCACCAGCCAGACGGCGACGTGGACGCCCGCCAAGGGCCAGGACATCCGCAACCCTCCGTCCATCGAGGACCTGAAGAAGAGCCGCGACCCGGCCGTGGCCGTGGAGGAGAGCAAGGTCTCCCGCGACAACGGCGACCTGCTCACCACGACCTACAAGCAGGGGGGTGGTGGCGTCGAGGGTTCGGAGACGCGCTTCAGCCAGCAGGAGGGTGAGGGCGGGCTCGACGACAACTTCAAGGACAAGTTCAACGAAGACCAGCCCATCGACCGGACGGAGACGAAGAGCTACTCGATTCCTCCTCCGGGCACGAAGGGGCCTGATGGCAAGGACCTGGAGCCCTCCTACACGCGCACGCAGACGTTCTCGCAGGGCGAGGGCGTGAACGAGGTGCAGGCCACGGCCACCATGAGCAAGGCGCTCACGGCGGAGGATGGCTTCAACGTGGACAAGGGGCCGCGCAACGCGGGCGACCTGTCGAGCCTGTCCGGCAAGCTCAAGTCGGAGGACGGCGAGAAGGGCGAGGCCTTCGACGGCGACAAGGACAACCCCAAGCAGTGGGTGCTCGAGAAGACCGACGGCCGCAAGTACAGCAGCCAGACCTTCATCGAGGGCCACCCGGACATCTCGGTCGTCACCGAGCGCACCGCCAAGGGCAACACCGTCGAGGAGACGGTGAAGGGCAAGGTCTACGGCACCGAGGGTGACAAAAAGGGCGAGCCCGTCGACATCAGCTCCACGTCCAGCCATGCCTATGACGACAAGGGCATCCTCACCAACGCCAAGAGCGAGACGAAGGGCGCTGACGGCGTCACCACGAAGCAGGACTACCAACGGACCGACACGGTCGGCCCGGACGGTCGGCTCCAGGTGGACGAGCGCAGCAGCAGCACGCGCACGCCGCCCGGGGGACAGCCCACGACGGTGACGTCGGAGCGCCAGCGCCGCGAGTCGGACGCGGGCGTGCTCCAGCTCGTCAATGCGTCCAAGAACGTCACGGGGCCGGATGGCTCCTCGCAGGTGCGTGTCACCCCGGAGAAGACGGAGCTGTCCGTCAACGGCAAGCCCGTTCCGGAAGGGGACCTCGGCAAGCTGGACACGAAGGAGCGGGCCCTGCTGGACGTCACGCGGGGCGAGATGGCGAAGGAGCTCTACAACCTCGCCATGACGCCGGAGCCCGGGACCGCCAAGGAAGAAAGCGAAGGCCCCATCAGCAAGCCCGAGTCCACGGGCGACGTGACGACGGCGCTCTCCATCAACAAGGATGTGCTGGGGTTGATTGAGCAGGACGCGCTCAACACCCTCATGCAGGAAACCACCCCTCCGACGGACCCGGCGGACCCGCCCGCTTCGGGGCAGACGGACCCGGCGGCTCCTCCCCCGGGGGACCCGGCGGACCCGCCCGCCTCGGGGCAGACGGACCCCGCGGCCCCGCCCGCCACGGACGACACGACGACTCCGCCCGCCACGGGCGACGCGGACTCCTCTGGCACTCCGGACGGTGACACGGGCACGAATGACTCGGAGACGGCGCGCCTGGCGAAGTTCGCGCGCGGCGTCCAGGTGGGCGCGGAGAGCCTGGGCATCGTCGGCAACACGCTGGGCGCGCTGTCCTCGGGCGCGGACCTGGTGAACAACATCAGCCAGGGCAACTACGTGGCCGCGGCGCAGAACGTGGCGGATATCGGCGGGGGCGTCGGCGGCATCGTCCAGGGCGTCGCCGGCATTCGTGGTGGCTCCGAGCTGGCGACGGGTATCGCTGGCGCGGGCAACGAAGTGGGAGGGCTGGCGGGTCTGCGCGCGGCGTCCACCACGGCCTCGGGGTTCCGTGAAGCGCTCGCGGTGGGCGGCAAGCTCGGAGCCATCGGCACGGGGCTCGGCGTCGTCTCCGGCGGACTGGATATCGTCGGCGGCATCCAGGCAGGGGATGGGTGGCAGATCGCCAAGGGCGGCGTCAGCATCGCGGGAGCGATTGGCGCCGGCGTGGCGGTGGGCGCCATCGGCGGCCCGGTGGGCGCTGGCGTCGGTCTGCTCATCGGCGTGGGCGTCTACGGCGTGGGGAAGCTGTTCGACAAGATGAGTGAGGGTGACAAGGAGCACCAGATCGCCGGCGTGGAGATCTAGGCCCTACGATATGAGCACGAACACCATTCGACACGGCGACCTCACGATGCCCCTGCCCGACGGTTGGGCGGATGCCAGTCAGGTCGTCGCCATGGGCCCGGTGGAGGAAGGTTTCCGGGCCAGCGTCGTGGTCTCCGCCGAGCCCAGGCAGGGACAGGAGACGGCGAAGGACCTGGCGGCACGCGCGCTGCCGCAGCTGCAGCGGTCCGCCCAGGGCTTCGCGCTCGTGAGTGAGAAGCCCGCGACGTTCGGCGGGCGGCAGGGCCTCACGCGCGAGTACACCTGCCAGGCGGGCGCGCTGAAAATCGCGCAGCTCCAGTTCTATTGCGTGAAGGACAAGCAGGCCTACACCTTCACGTACACTCAGCGCGCGGACCGCATCGCCTACACCCGGGCGGTGGCGGAGCTGTTCTTCGGCTCGGTGCGCATCGGCGCCTGAGTCGAAGGGCGTCTCAACGGAGCGCGGCGTCCGGCACGAAGGTGTGTCGGGCGTCCGCGTCCCGGGCGAGGCCGTCGTGTCCACTCCGGTACGAAGCCAGACCCCGACTTCGGGCAGCGCACGGAGGCGTGCTGCTCCGGGGAGGGGCGTGCTTGCGAGCGGCGATTGCCGAGGCAGGGGGGCTGACCCAGCTTCCGGCATTCCCTGTCCAGGAGGACGGCATGGCTCGAAGGATTCGTGGTGGTGGTGTGGCGGCCCTGGCGGCGGCGCTGGTGTTCGGCTCGATGACGGGCACCGCGCTCGCGGAAGACGAGGCCAAGAAGGCCCACAAGGAAGACAAGCGCGTTGGTGAGGCGGCGGCCGAGAAGGAGCTGTACGTCGGCAAGCTGGCCCTCTTCGACGCCAAGCAAATCGCGCTGGGCAACATGGCGCTGGAGAAGACGCAGGACCCGCAGGTGCGTCAGTTCGCGCAGAAGCTGGTGACGGACCACAAGCAGCACCTGTCCGACCTCAAGGCGTGGGCCGACAGCAAGTCCATCGAGGTGGCGACGGTCGACCTGGCCGGGCCTCCCGGCACCGGCGGCTCCGGTGTCACCCCCGGCATGCAGGAGGGCTACGACAAGAAGATGGAGGGCGTCGACGAGCGCCTGAACAAGGCCATCACCGAGGCGGAGAAGGAGCTGGACAAGCTCCGCGAGAAGAATGGCAAGGAGTTCGACAAGGGCTTCCTCACGCGCGTCGCCGATGACGGCAAGAAGGGACAGGACCTGGCCAAGGACGGGATGGACAAATACAAGACCGACGCCGCCTTCAGCGCCCTCTTGAGCAAGACGCGCCAGGGCATCGCGAGCAACGAGACGATGGCCAAGGAGCTCGAGAAGACCCTGCGCCGCTGACAGCCGCACGGGCTCTCGAAAACCATGGGCGCGGTGACTCGGGGGGCCCGGTGTCACCGCGCCGGTGTTTCAGCTCGGGCGGCGGATGTGCTCGGACGTGTGTGCGACGCCGGGCGCCGGGAACTCTCCTGGGTTGACGCAGCGGTCGGCGGGTGCCTATCCCGACGCATGGCGAATGCCTGGAAGTGGATGATGGTCTCGGGGTTCATGGTGCTGGGCGCGTGCACGACACCCGCGCCGCATGTGCCGCCCGTGTCGCCCGAAGGAGCCACTCCCGCGGGCCCCTTCCTGCCGGATGCCCGCGCGCTCTTCGCGGGGTGCACGCCCGTCCCCGACAGCGCCAGCTCACGCATCTATCCGTGTGGTGACGCGACGGTGTGGCTCGTCGAGCGCAAGGACGTGCCCGCCGCGCGAGTGCTCACGCTCGCCAGGGCGCGTCTGGTGGAGCGACTGGGGGAGGGCGTGGTGGTGGCGGAAGGGGCGCTGCCGCTCGCGGAGCGCTCGTGGCCGGCGGCCCGCTTCGCCCTGTGTGACGTGGGGGACGCGGGCCTGGAGGGGCCGGCCTCGTGTCGCGCGGGGGGCTACCTCGTCTCGGTGGCGGGGTCGCTGGGCCGTCAGCGCGAGCTGGGGTGTGTCGCGAAGAACAACGCCCAGCCGGCGCTGACGCGGTGTCTGGAGCTCTTGGAGTATCTCGCGGCGCACGGCAATCCGGAGGGTGAGTCGCTGGATGAGGCGGCGCTGCTGCTTCCGCCCCGGCTGCCGTGGCGCACGCTCGCGGTGCCCGAAGGCTGCCAGCCCTCCCTGTCCACCAGTCGCGCGGGCCGCATCCGCTGTGACGACGCGTCGCTCGTGTGGAGTGTGTACCGGCCCGCGCGAGACGAGGTGACGGCGCGCTGGAGGGACCAGAGCGTGGCGGAGCTGAGGGCGGCGCTGCCCGGCTCGAGCCCCGTGGAGGAGGTGGCGTGTCTCCTGGAGGAGCGGCCCTCGCGGTGCATGCGCTTCACGGCGCCTTCTTCCCGTGGGCCGGTCGTCGTCTGGACGGGCGCCATGCAGTGGGATGACCGGGCGCTGTTCGCCGCGTGCAGCTTCCTGGCGTCCGCCGAGCCCGCGTTTCCGCCGGTCTGCAATGGTGCCTTCTCCGTACCCTGACTCCACCGTCTCGCGCGAAGGGGCCGTCTCGTGTACGCCTTGCAGGATGTCTCCAAGCGCTTTGGCACCACGCAGGCGCTGCACTCGCTGAACCTCACGCTGCCCACGGGGCGGACCACGGTGCTGCTGGGGCCGAGCGGCTGCGGGAAGTCCACGCTGGTCCGCCTGCTCAACGGGCTGCTGCACGCGGACACAGGCCAGGTGCTCTACGCGGGCAAGCCCCTGCCCACGGATGCGAAGGCGTTGCTGTCGCTGCGTCATCGGGTGGGCTACGCGCTTCAAGGGGGCGGGCTCTTTCCGCACCTGACGGGGGAGGAGAACGTCACGCTCATGGCCCAGCACCTGCGCTGGTCCGCCGCGCGGACTCGCGAGCGGAGGGACGTGCTGGTGGAGTTGACGCGGTTTCCCGCCGAGGCGCTCGCGCGTTATCCGGCGCAGCTTTCGGGGGGACAGCGTCAGCGGGTGGCGTTGATGCGCGCGCTCATGCTGGACCCGGAGGTGTTGCTGCTCGACGAGCCGCTGGGGGCGCTGGACCCGCTGGTGCGGCACGAGCTGCAAGCGGACCTGCGCGCCATCTTCGCGCGGCTGCGCAAGACGGTGGTCCTGGTGACGCATGACCTCGCGGAGGCGGGGTTCCTGGGCGACGACATCGTGCTCATGCGTGAAGGGCGCGTGGTGCAACAGGGGAGCCTCGTGGACCTGGAGACCCGTCCCACGGACCCGTTCGTCACGCGGTTCATCCAGGCCCAGCGGCTGGCTCCGGGGAACGGGGCCTCGGCATGAGCGCGCACGGGCGCACGCGGAAGGGGGGCGGTCGCGCTGGGGGCGCTCCGCATGCTCCTGCATCAACGGACATCGGCATGAGTGCGCGAGGTTGCCTCGGCGATGGATGCGGTCTCGCTGCGGGCGCTCCGCATGCTCCAGTGGCACGAGGCCCCCGTGGGTTCGAATGGGGAGCACACGCCACGTTGTGGAGCGCACCGATGGGGCTCGTGCTGCTGCTCATGTTCTCGCTGGTGCTGGTCTCCTGCGAGCGCGCGAGCACGACCCACGGCGAGCCCAACGTGCGCGTGGGCTCCAAGAAGTTCACCGAGTCCGTCATCCTCGGAGAGATGGTGACGCAGCTCGCGCGGAGCACCGGCGCGAGCGTGCGGCACCGGCGCGAACTCGGAGGCACCGCCGTCCTCTGGGAGGCGCTGCGCCGAGGCGAGCTGGACGTGTATCCCGAGTACACCGGCACGCTGCGACAGGAGTTGCTCTCCGGGCGCAAGCTGCCCGACGACGCGGCCCTCCGTGTCGCGCTGGCCGAAGAGGGCCTGCGCATGAGCGCGCCGCTCGGCTTCAACAACACCTATGCGCTGGGCATGAAGGAGGCCGAGGCCGAACGCCTGGGCATCCGCACCATCTCCGACCTGCGCGCCCACCCCGAGCTGCGCTTCGGTTTCAGCAACGAGTTCATGGAGCGCGGTGACGGCTGGCCCGCGCTGCGAGACAGCTACCGCCTCCCGCAGCGCGACGTGCGCGGCCTGGACCATGACCTCGCCTATCGCGGCCTGGATGCGGGCTCCGTCCAGGTGACGGACCTGTACTCCACGGACGCTGAAATCGCCGCCTATGGCCTGCGCGTCCTCGTGGACGACGTGCACCACTTCCCCGCGTACGACGCCGTGCTCCTCTACCGCGCGGACTTCGAGTCGCGCGCTCCGGAGGCCCTGGCGGCCATCCTGCGACTCTCGGGCACGCTGTCGGAAGAGAAGATGGTGAAGCTCAATGCCCGCGCGCGACTGGAGCGTGTGCCCGAGGCGCAGGTGGCCTCCGACTTCCTCTCGCGAACACTGGGCGTCTCCACCGTGGTTCGCGGCGAGGGGCTCGCCTCCCGCGTCTGGCTTCGAACCCGGGAGCACCTGTTCCTCGTCGGCGTCTCGCTGCTCGCGGCCCTGGCCCTCGCGGTGCCGCTGGGCGTGCTGGCCGCGCGCAGTCCGCGGCTCGGGCAGGGAGTGCTCGGGCTCGCCGGCGTCATCCAGACCATCCCCTCGCTGGCGCTGCTCGTGGTGATGATTCCGCTCCTGGGCATCGGCTCACGGCCGGCCATCGCCGCGCTGTTCCTCTACAGCCTGCTGCCCATCGTCCGGAACACGGCCTCGGGGCTCACGGGCATTCCCCTGGAGGTGCGCGAGTCCGCGGAGGCCCTGGGTCTGCCTCCGCTCGCGCGGCTGTGGCGCATCGACCTGCCCATGGCCTCGCCCTCCATCCTCGCGGGCATCCAGACGGCCGCCGTCATCAACGTGGGCACCGCCACGCTCGGCGCGCTCGTGGGCGCGGGCGGCTATGGCCAGCCCATCCTCACCGGCATCCGCCTGGACGACACGCGCCTCATCCTCGAAGGCGCCATCCCCGCCGCCGTGCTCGCCCTGCTCGTCAGCGGCGCGTTCGAGGCCGTGGGCCGCGTCCTCGTTCCCAAGGGACTGCGGCTGCGCGCGGAGTCGGAGTCGCGCTGAGCCGCTACACGGGCGACGCGTGCGTCGACACCGTCTCCACCACCGGCTCCGCCCTCGGCGCATCGGCCGCGAGCCCCGCCGCGCACAGGCTCACCACGGCCATCCACACGAAGTCCGCCAGCAGCAGGTGCACCAACTGCAGCCACACCGGCGCCAGCAACACCACGTTGACCAGGCCCGCCATGAGCTGCACCGAGTAGAGGATGCTGATGGCCAGCGCGGCCCGCTTCACCTCGGCCGACGGCCGCAGCCGCGCCATCCACCGTCCGATGAGCACCAGCAGCGCGCCCATGGACACCGCGAGCACCGGGTGCAGGATTCGCCGGCGGATGAAGACATGCGCCGTGTCGGACACGTCCTGGCGCAGCCCCTCCATCAGTGTCTCCGAGGGGAACAGCGTGTCGCCCAGCGCCGCCACCGCGCCGCTCACGCCGAGCAGCAACATGCCCGCCACGCTCGTGCCCACCAGCACGCCCACCCACCCCTGGCCCCGGAACGTCAGCGGCGCGCGCCCCCGGGCGAACCAGATGACCAGCGTCTGCGCGCCCACCAGCAGGAACGTGTTCACCAGGTGCACGCCCATCCACACCGCGCGGCCCAGGGACGCGTTGTCCGCCACGTACTTGAGCAACACGATGCCGGCGCCCACGAGGGCCTCCGTCAGCATGAAGAACAGCGCCCAGCTCGCCGCCTTGCGCACCGGGTGCCCCTTCGCATGTGCTCGAAGGGCCCACACGCACAGGGCCACCGCGAGCAGCATGACGAGGCCGCTCGTCACCCGGTGGGTGTACTCGATGAGCGTCTGCACCGTGGGCTCGCGGGGCACCACCTCGCCGTTGCAGTGCGGCCAGTGGTCACCGCAGCCCGCGCCGGAGCCCGTCGCCCGGACGAAGGCCCCCCACAGAATCACCCCCAACGTGAAGAGCAGCACTCCGACGCTGAAGGCCTGGAACCGACGTGACGAGGCGGCGTGAGTCATCGCGGTCCCCTTAACCCACCTCGACCCGACCCGCTGCCCGTGCCCCCCAATCCAGTTTCAACCGGGCCATCAGCAGGCCTGCTCGCCTCCCCGCTCGCAGGGCGTCAGGCCATATCCGGATAGGGCCGGACGGATGTCC
>NZ_JABUMQ010000540.1:0-4084 GCF_013336645.1 Myxococcus sp. CA039A
CCTGGCGCTGCTTCCTCTTCAGCCACTGCCTACCTTTGCCCTCGGGCAGGGCCTTCTCGCTCTCAGGTCTTCTGCGCACACAGAGCCGAACGAGAGGTGCCCCTGCTCCCTCTTCCCGCTCACTTCAGGCCCGCCCGCCCTCCGGCCTGATCGAGAATCACGAACTCCGGTTTAGCATCCAGGTGAGCCAGACGGAAGAGGAGCCTCCTCTCATCGATAACTGCAATGGCGCGGGTCACCCTGGTTCTCTGGTTGCTGCTCACACCCGGGTACTGCTTCTGTTCGAAGGCCCCGAGGGCAGCGGCTGCGCCGAGCGCTTCATTCGCACCCTCAAGGAGCACCTGCTCTGGGTGAGCATCTTCTCCCCCGTGGAGTACCTCCGGACGGCCCTGCTGGAGTGGGCCCACCGATACAACGAGCACCGGCTGCTGGAGCGCCACAACTTCCTCTCGCCGAGTCAGGCCCGGCGAGCGCTGCCGCAGCTGAAACAAGCGGCCTGATTACGACCCGCCTGGGTGTCTCGACAATCCGGTGCGGTACAGGTCCACCGTGTCCGCGTTGCGCTCGCTCACCAGGCGGATGCGGCTATATCCCGATCAGCCCTGGCACCGGCACCGGGGTGGAGCGCTTGCTCGTGATGCCATCCCCCACCTCGCCGAATGCGTTGTAGCCCCAGCCCCACGCAGTGCCGTCTGAGCGCAGCGCCAGCGAATGGGAATCGCCAGCGGCGATACGGGCTTGAGCCTGAGCCCCCGACAGAGCAGCGCCTGTCGAAACCTGCGCTCCTGGCGCGCCGGTGGGCTGTCCACAGCTGACCCATGGAAACAATCCCAGCCAGAGCGCTGCTGGCCTTCCAAACCGCCGCTCTGCATTGTCTTTCATTCCGTTACCCATATCCATGTGCAATGAGGTCAGGGTCACCGCTGACGGGGATTCACGCCTCGCTGGGTGTCGAGCAACCGTTCACCGCCGGGTGCCTGGAGGTGGATGACCCCTGGATGTTCTACGGGGGCCAGCCACTTTGCAGGTCCTGCGACGGGGACCTGGACCATGGCGTCCAGGCCTCGTATCAGTTCGATGTACTCACGACGAAGCAAGGGGTTGAGTTCCAGGGCTCGCGCGAGCGCGGCTTTCGCCTGACGGACACCTTCCTCCTGCGTGGAGCCCACCCGCGCCTCCATGAACAACAGCCCGGCACGCAGCGCATGTGCCTGCGCCTGATTCGGGTCGAGCCGCATCGCCAGCTCCACCTGTTTCAAGCCCTCGGCCAGCGCGACTCTCGCCTCCGCGAGGGGCTGCGCCTCCGCCAGCTTCCACGAAGCCCGCGCCAGCGACACATGGGCCTCGAGATACGGATAGAGCGCCACGGCGCGACGGGCCTCGGCACGGGCTCGCAGGAGCGTCTCCACCGCGCTCCTCCCCTGCCGCCGGGCCCTCTCCGCGCCCATCAACTCCAGACTTGAGCCCACGACGCGACAATCCGCGCAGCGCGCGTCCACACGCAACGCCTCTTCCAGCGCCCGGCGCCCATCCGCCAGCGGAGTCTCGGGAGACTTCCCGTCACGCACCGCCTGGGTCGCCAACAACAAGTGCGCCGACGCGACATGGAAGTGGGTGCGTCCCGCCGTCGCATTGATGCTCAGCGAGCGGGCGAGTGCATCGAGCGCCCGGGTCAACGTGGGACTCGCGTCACCTCCCACGTCGATGAGGTACGAGGCGTGGGTCAGCTCCGCCAGCGCCACCTCGTTCAGCGCGGAGTAGAAGCGACCATCCAACGCGAGCGCGCCCCGTCCCGCCTCCAATGCGCGTTCCACGTCCGGGCTCGGGTCCTCGCCTCGCGACAGCGCGTACGTCCCCAGCGAGTTGTGCAGCTCCGCCAGATTCGAGTGCGCGAAGAGGTACCGGGGGTCCGTGCGCAGCGCGAGCCGCAGGTGCTTCCCCGAGGCCTCGTACTCGGGACGCGGGTCCAGACCGTGCTCGCGCTGATGATTGCCCTTCCACCGGTGCACGAGCGCCAGGTCATTGTGTCCCCAGGGGTAGGCCGGCTCCAGCTCCAGTGCCCGGGTGAGCTGGGCCATGGACTCGTCCCACGACGCCCCGGGGTCTCCGCCCTCGCGCGCGACTTGAAGCCCCCGCAGGAAGAGACTGAAGCCCAGCGTGTCGTACGCCAGGACCTCCCGGGGTTCGAGCTCGATGGCTCGCGAGGCAGACGCAATGGCTTCTCCCAGGAGCCGCTTCGGCTCCTCGTTCCCATCCAGGGGACTCGCCGCGCGATAGGCATTCATCAACACCAGCGCCCGCTTCGTGTGCGCGGACGCGCGCATGGGCGATGCGACGAGCGCCCGCTCACTCGCCTCCAGCGCCAGCGACAACGAGTCCTTGCGCGAGCGGCCCTCCTTCCGGTCCAGGTCCGCTTGCTGGAGCCAGACCTCCGCGAGCGCCTCGTGGCCCCGCGCATCGCTGCGTCCCAGCTCCAGCGCACGTTCATAGCGACGTGCCGCCTCCAGGAAGTCCGCGCGCGCGGCTTCGTAATCCCCACGGCCCAGCCGCTCCATGGCCCGCGCATGAGCCACGTCCGCCGCGAGCATCCGCGGCTCCAGCATCCACGGAGTCTCGGCCTCCGCACCCGACGCGGCGGCCTCCGCCCCAGCCAGGTCCTGGCGATAGAACGCCATCCATCCCGCCAGCAGCCGTGGCGACTCCCCCGCCGCGCCCTGCCCTCGCTCCAGCGCGCGCAGGGCGGGCGCGAGGAGGTCCACTTCCAGGGTCCGCGCGTGCTCGGCCACCCACTCGGGCCCGCCCCGGCGTCGCGCCGTCTCCATCGCCAGGAGGTACAAGCCGCCCAGCGTCTTCCCCAACGCCAGATTCAGCTCGGGAGAATCCAGCCCCAGCCCCGCCGCGCGAGTCAGCTCCTCGCGGGCCTGTTCCAACTCGCCCATCGCCAGATGGCCGCGGCCTCGTGCGTAATGCACCAACGACTCGCCATGCACCCCCAGCGCGTGCGGTGTCGAGGTGAGTTGGACCATCCGCTCCCGCACGAGCCGCTCTTCCGGACACGTGTCATGCAGTGGCGCCATCAAGGCCGCGCGCATCAGCCACTCCACGTCCTTCACCTGCTGCCCCAGGTGCTCCGCCAGACGGGCGCGTCCCTCGGCCTGACTCCACGAGCGCACACCCAGGACGGAGACGACCAGCACACTCAGCAGGGAGACGGCGGAGACGACGACGAGAGCGCGGTGCTTGCGCGCCCACCGCCGTCCTCGTGCGACGAGCCCCGGTCTTCGCGCGAGGATGGGCTCGCCATCCCTGTACCGGTCCAGGTCCTCCGCCAGCGCGCGCGCCGAGGCATACCGTCGCGCCGGGTCCTTGTTCAGACACGTCAGGACGATGGTCTCCAGGTCGCCCGCCACCTCCGGCACGCGCAGGCGAGGAGCAACCACGTCCTCGTGCAACACCTGATGCAACGTGCCCACGGAGGTGGTGTCGCGGAACGGCGGCACCCCTGTCAGCAGCTCGTACAGCGTGGCGCCCAGGCCATAGACATCCGTGCGCCGGTCCACGCTGGCGCGGTCTCCGCGCGCCTGCTCGGGAGCCATGTACGACGGCGTGCCCAGCACCGCCCCTGTCTTCGTGAGCCCCTGCTCCAGGTCCGCGTCGTGGGCCAGCCCGAAGTCCGTCACCACCGGGTACCAGCGCCGCTCCTCCTGCCGTTCCACCAGGATGTTGGAGGGCTTGAGGTCGCGGTGGATGACGCCCAGCCGATGCGCCTCGTGCATCGCCGAGGCGACCTCCCGCATCACCTGGACCTTCTCGCCCAGCGACATGTCGGGCGCCACGCGGTCCAGCCGGGTGCCGTCCACGAGCTGCATCGCGATGAAGTCCCGCGCGCCGACACGGCCCACCTCGTACACGCGGCAGACGTGAGGATGGACGATGCGCGCCTGCGCGCGGGCTTCCTGGAGGAAGCGCATGACGCGGTCCGGGTCCGCCTCCCGCACGAACTTGAGCGCCACGAAGCGACCCAACCTCCGGTCCCTCGCCTTGTAGACCTCCCCCATCCCCCCGCGCCCCAGCAGCTCCAGCG
>NZ_JABUMQ010000541.1:0-4039 GCF_013336645.1 Myxococcus sp. CA039A
GTCACCCCGAACGCTGGAGCCGCGACACTCGCAACTGGACGCCAGCAGGCCCCGTCCGTCTCGGCCCCTCTCCGAACCTCACCCCGGCCGTGCAGGAGTTGAAGCGCATCGGCTGAACCCTCTCACGTGACATCTACCTTGACGCTCACCGTCCCCGTCAAATCGGGGTCAGTGGTGGGTGGTGGGGACGACGGAGGAGAGATTCACCAACGCGTCCCGCTTCACCCCCTGCTTGATGAAGTCCTGCACGGAGCGGGCGAGCGTGGCGGCCAGCAAGCCGAGGAGGGGCAGGTGCGCGCCCCCCTCGCAGGTGGCCTGGCCCGCGGTGTCCTCCGCGTCCGGGACGAAGCGCTCGTCCCAGCGGACCAGACCGAACGTCCCGTCCGCGCTCACCGCGCCGTGCACCAGGGGCTTGCCTGCCCCCCGGGCGAAGTCGCTGAGGAGCTGGCGACTGTCCTGGTTGTCGAAGCAGTCCACCAGCAGGTCCGCGCCACCACACAACGCCGCCACGTTGTCGCGGGTGACGCGCACGCCGAAGGACTCCGTCTTCACGCCGTGCAGGTTGAGGAGCTGGAGCTTGAGGGCCTCGGCCTTGTTCTTTCCCACGGAGGGCTTCACGTGGGCCTGGGCGAGCAGGTTCTTGGACTCCACGCGGTCGAAGTCGACGAAGACCAGGGTGGCCTCCAGGTTGCGGCACAGGAGGGCCGCCTGGGAGCCGATGGCGCCCACGCCGCAGAAGAGGATGCGCATGGCGGCTCCTCAGCGGGCCCCGAAGGGCACCTTGGGGCGCAGGTAGATGCGCTCGTCGCCGCGCGCACCCCGGAACCTGTCCACGACGAAGTGTTGGAACGCGTCGTCGCGCAGGTGGGCCAGATGGAGGCCCGGCACTCCGCCCGCGCGAATCAGCTCCGCGGCGATGCGGCGCACGTCGGAGTCCGACACCGGCCGGTCCAGCTCCACCGGCACATCCGCGGACATGCCGTCATAGGTGATGTTCAGGGTCGCCATGGTCGTCTCGCGCCTCCTCGCGCGTGCCAGGGGCCGCGAAAAGGGCGGCCGGCCGGGCACCTCGCGGGACGGAGGCGCGCCGGGCGTCCTGACTCGGGACAGGCGCTGCGTGAAAAGACGAGGGCCGGGCTCCGTCGTGATGACGGAGTCCGGCCCTCGGGGGCCGCGAGGGGGAGGGGTCCTCGCGGCCGGACGCTTACTTCGAGGTTTCGCCGCTCACGGGTGACGGCGTCGTCGCGGGCTCCGTGCTCACGGTAGGCAGCACCGGCACGGCGCCGATGAAGCCCGAATAGGCCATGCGGTTGGGCGTGCACTCACCGGGGCTGCGCACCTTGTCGAGCGTGGCGTTGTCGAACAGCGCGCTGGCGACGGTATCGGGCGTGGCATTGGGGTTCAGCTCCAGCCAGAGCGCGGCCACCCCCGTCACGTGGGGCGCGGACATGGAGGTGCCGCTCATCTCGCGCGACTCCCTGTCGCCGTAGTGCCAGGCGGAGGTGATTATGTTGCCGGGGGCGAAGACGTCCACGCAGTCGCCGTAGTTGGAGAAGGACGTGCGCTTGTCGCTGGTGTCGGTGGCGGCGACGGTGATGGCCTCCGCCGTCCGCGCCGGGGAGTGCTTGCAGGCATCGCCGGACTCATTGCCCGCGGCGAGCACGTAGGTGACGCCCGAGGCAATGGAGCGGCGGACCGCTTCGTCGATGGCCGGGTCCGAGTCCCCGCCCAGGCTCATGTTCGCCACGGCCGGGGCCTGGTGGTTCTTCGTCACCCAGTCAATGCCCGCGATGACCTGGGCCGTGGAGCCCGAGCCGTTGCACGCGAGCACCCGGACGGAGTGCACGGTGGCGTTCTTGGCCAGCCCATACGTGCTGCCCGCCGCCGTTCCCGCCACGTGAGTGCCATGGCCATGACAATCATTGCCCTTCATGCTGTCGCCAATGGCATCGAACCCGACAGACGCCCTGCCACCGAACTCACGGTGCGAGAACCGCACGCCGGTGTCGAGGATGTACACGTGCACCCCCAGCCCCGTGGCGTTGTACATGTAGAGCTTGTCCAGCGGCAGCGTGCGCTGGTCCACGCGGTCGATGCCCCAGGTGGGGCTCGGCTGGCTCTCCCGGATGGACAGCACCCCGTTCTCCTGGACGTAGGCGACCGAGGGGTCCTCGGCGAGGGCGCGCGCCTGGTCCTCGCTCATCCGGCTGGCGAAGCCGCGCAGCGCGTGCTCGTACACCGCGAAAGCGGTGCCGCCGTACTTCTGCGTGAGGTTCAGAGTGGCCTGGGTGACGGCGAGCGCCTGCAGTCCCGGCTCGGGCGCCTTGAGCACCACCACGTACTCACCCGGCACGTTCTTGCGGACCGTGAGGAACTTCTCCGTCGGTGGCGCGAGGAGCGCGGCGGTGGCCGACGGGTCCTTGCATGCCGGCCGGCTGCTCGAGCAGGCGCCCAGCAGCGCCAGTCCACCCATGGCCAGGGTCAGCTTCGTCATCCGTCGATTCATGTCTCATCCCCTGCAATGGGTTACGCGGAATGATACGGATGGACTTTAAATTCGGCTTAATCCTGATTTAGCCCTCTGGGATGAGACAGCGGTTCGTCATTGAACGTCCTGGGTGTTCGCCGACATGCGGGCGCATTGCCTACCAGGGACGAGCGTTGGCTCCCCACCAATACAGCGCCGTCTCCAGCGGGTGTTTGTGTGGCTTTTCGAGCATGGGTCGGATGCCCATTTCTCGCGCGGTATTGAGCAGGTCCTGGTGCCAGGCGCGGTGTTCCGGGGAGAGGCGGGTGGCGGCGATGGCCAGGGCGCTGGCGCCCACGGAGTAGCCGCCGTGCAGGAGCGGTCCGCTCGCGGCGTCCTCGCGGCCCTTCACGCCCCGGGGCCATTCCCGGCAGGCGGCGAAGGGGAGCAGGTCTCCTCCGGGACGGTCGCAGTAGCCCTTCACCAGGGTGGTGGTGAAGGTGGACGCGGCGGGGTGTGAGCCCATGGCAAGGAAGGCGCCCGTCCACGCCAGCGTGGTGCCGCGCGGCGTGGACTCGACGAGCTTCCCCTTGGCGTTCACCCGGGTGGGAAACCCCGAGGGCAGGGCGGCGAGCTCCACCAGTCGGGCCGTGAGCCGCTCGCCCATGGCGAGAGACGCGGCGTTGCCGCGCAGTCGCCCATGCAGCAACAGGCCCGCGGCGGCGGGGGCGCTGTCACAAGGCCAGATGGACTTGCCGAACGAGGGCAGCAGGAGCTGCCGCGAGAGTGCCTCCACGAGCTTTTCGGCCAGGGCGTCGAAGAGTGCCGTCGATGCTGGGTCGGCCAGCCCCGCGCGCTCGATTCCCGCGAGCATCAACAGCACATAACCTCGGTAGAGCACGCTGTGGGGCAGGAGGTGTTCCTCCACGCGTGCACTGCCGTCGGAAAGGAAGGGCCCACGTCCTTTCGTCAGGGCATCGTCGAGCAGGGCCTTCACGCGTCGAGGTGTCTCTGGCAGGGGGGCGCCATCCAGCGACAGCTGGACGAGGATGAAGGACAGGTGCGCGGCACACAGGAGCTGGGCCTCGGAGAAGCGGCGGTTCGCATCGCCCAACAGCTTGGGCTCGCAGCCGAGCCCGAGGATTCGCTGCTCGAGGACTTCGAGTGCCTGGACCGAGGGGACGTCCAGGTCAGTCGAGGAAGGCGTCGTCGTGGCCGGTGGCGCGGCGGCGGAGTTGATGGTGCCGGTGCTCCACATCAGCAGGACCAGCAGCGGAGACAGGGTGCGGATGAGGGCGCGAGGCATGGGCTTGGAAGGACATCACGCCCTCCAGGCCCGAGCCCCCGCGTGACGCTCAGTGGTCGCCAGCCAGGCGGGAGTGGTCGCTCCCGCCCGGTGGATGGAGCGTGCTCACGGTGTGTCGCGTTGGACCTTGAGGTCCTTGAATCGTCCCTCTCGCTCCAGTCGCCAGAGGTCCTCGTCGGTGACGAAGGGCTGGCCGAGCAGCTCCCGTGCCCGCTTCACCTTCGCCAGCAGCAGCGGGTCCGTCACCGGGGTGCTGTTCTCCCGGG
>NZ_JABUMQ010000542.1:0-4011 GCF_013336645.1 Myxococcus sp. CA039A
CCCATGCCGTTCCGCCCTCGCTGGCCCCGCCCCGTCCTGCTCTCGCTGCTGCTCTCCGCCACGCCCTCCGCCCTCGCCCAGTGGGAGCCGGAGACCTCCGAGCCCACCACCGAGGCCGAAGTCGCTCCCCCGCCGCCCGCGTCGGGACAAGAGGAGCTGCCGCTCGACGAAGAGTCGGACGTGCACAGCCAGGTGGCCTCGTTCGCGATAACCAAGCTGCGCGACTCGCCCGCCGTGGTGACGTCGATGACGACGGAGGAGATTCGCAACTCGGGCGCGCGCGACTTGATGGACCTGCTGCTCCAGGTGCCGGGCTTCTTCTTCGGCGTGGACGTGCAGGGCGCCGTCGGCCCGGGCTTCCGAGGGCTGTGGGGCTACGAGGGCAAGGTGCTGCTCGTCGTCGATGGCAAGGAGCTCAACGAACAGCTCTACTCGACGATGCAGTTGGGCAACGAACTGCCCATCGAGCTGATTGAGCGCATCGAAGTCGTACGCGGCCCCGGCTCGGTCATCTACGGCGGCAACGCGGAGCTGGCCGTCATCAACGTCATCACCCGGGGCGTGCAGGGCAGCACCGACTTGATGGTGTCCGGCACGTACGGGCAGATGGAGAAGGTCAACGGACGACGGAGCCTGACGCTGTCGGGACGCAAGGTCTTCGAGTCCGCGCCAGGCCTGAGCGTCTTCGCGTCCGCGTCGCTGGGCCAGGGCCAGCGCAGCGATGCCCTGTTCCAGGACTTCTTCGGCAACACGGCGGAGATGGGCGGCAACACCAAGCTCAACCCGACGACGGTGCAGGCGGGCGTGGGCTACCGGGACCTCCAACTGAGCGTGCTGTACCAGCGCTTCGCCACGTCGGCCATCATCGCCTTCGACGAGGTGCTGGACGCCCCCGCGGCCACCGACTTCGAGTCCTTCCACGCGGAGCTGAGCAACCGGTTCCGTCCGAGTGAGCGGGTGGAAATCATCCCCCGCCTCAACCTGACACTCTCCGAGCCGTTCCGCGACGCGGACCAGGCCTCCGAGTTCTATTACGAGAAGCGGGTGATGCGGCTGCGCGGCCGGACGATGGCGCGCTGGGCGGCGCTGGACGTCCTGCAGCTCACCGGCGGCGTGGACGTGGCGTCGGACCAGGGCAAGCTCAGGGGTCCCGCGGACGTGGGGCTCCAGACGGCCTTCGGCGAGGACGGCGCCACCAGCGTCTCGTACCTCAACGTCGCGGGCTTCGTGGAGGCGTTCTCGGAGAACCCCATCGTCACGGTGGTGGCGGGCGCGCGGTATGAGAACCACAGCGACTTCGGCAGCTCGTTCGTCCCCCGGCTGGTGCTCTTGCGCGGCTTCGGTCCGTTCAGCGCCAAGGCGCTCTTCAGCCGCGCGTTCCGCGCGCCGGGCATCGAGAACATCAGCCTGGGCGCGGACGTGAAGCCCGAGCGCACCACGGTGTACGAGTTGGAGGGCACGCTGCGCTTCGGTGACGGCCACGCGCTGAGCGCCAACGCCTTCGACGTGGGCGTGTCGGACCCCATCATCTACTCGTACGACGCGGCGACGAACGAGGAGGCGTACCGCAACCTGGGACGGCTGGGCAGCCGGGGCGTCGAGCTGGACTACCACGTCAAGGGGAGCTGGGGCCGCGTCGCGCTCAACTACTCGTTCTACGCGCCGTCGGGCCGCAACGACGTGGCGGACTACCAGGTGCCCGGGCACTCCAACGCCTTCACCGGCATGCCCACGCACAAGGCCTCGCTGTCGGGCAGTCTCAAGGTGCAGCCATGGCTGTCCGTGAATCCCACGGCGGTGCTCGTGGGCCGGCGCTTCGCGGTGGACGTGCCCGACGACAACGGCGACTCGGCGGTGGAGGAGCTGCCCACGCAGCTCTTGCTCAACCTCTACGTGCGCGCGGAGGACGTGGGCACGAAGGGGCTGGAGATTGGCGCGGGCGTCTACAACCTGCTCGGCACGAACTTCCGCATCGCCCAGCCGTACAATGGCGGCCACGCACCGCTGCCCGTGTTCTCCCGCGAGTTCCTCGTCAAGCTCAGCTACCTGTTCGACCCGGGCCTGAGCGAGCTGTAGTCACGCCCCCGAGCCGGGTCCCACGCGGGCCCGGCCCCCGGACGCCGCCCCGAGCTCGGAAGCAGCCCGCGCGAGGCCGTCAGGCATGTCGCTCCCCAGACTCCGAGCCGCTGGCCCGTTGAACGGTGGGCCTCAGCGTCTCGGGAACTCACGGGAGAACACAGGCATGAACACCTCGCGAGAGGGGCCGGACTCGCGAGGGCGCCCACACCATCGCGACGCCTGTTCATCGTCATTGATCGGGTCTCTTCGGTCCCATTCTCGGGAACTTGTGGGGGCGCCTCGCGACGGGAGCGGACTCCCTCTCCTGCTCGTCTTGACTCGCGTCGTCTTCGACAGGAGCCGCGTCGTCTTCGACAGGAGCCGCGTCGTCTTCGACAGGCGCCGCGTCGTCTTCGACAGGGGCCGTGCCGTCTTCGACAGGGGCTTCGTCGTGGTTCACGTCGCGCCTGCGCTTGGTGCGCGCGCGCCCCCGGGCCACGCCCTCTCCAGCGGTGGTGGAAGAGGACAGGGAATTCGAGGAGCTGGCGACTTGCACCTCCTTGCAGCGCTGGCACAGCCCCTCGAGCCTCCCGCGCAGATAGGCCAACGTCTTCGGCGCGTACACGTCCAGTTGGCCCAGCTCTGTTCCCAGGAGTATCTCGCCGTCGCTGTTCCGCGGGAGCACGAGCCTGCGGAACTGGCGACTCTCCACGCGGTCAATCAGCGCCCGCAGGTCCTCGTCGAGAATCGCCGTGTTCTGCGCATAGGTGGCATCGGACCAGCGCCCCATCGCCGGTGACGTCCCGCCCGAGATGCGCAGCGTCCGCAGGGGGACGACATTGGGAACACCCACGACGCTCGTGCTGGAGTCCTCACGGACGGACGGAGCCCGCTGCATCGCCTCCGAAACCTCCTGCACGTAGAGGTCCTCTTGATTGCGCGTCACCACCGACGGCACGAGCAGGGTCAACCGGGGGACGACCCGCACCTTCCCCAACTGGGCGTTCGCCCAGTCGATGAGCTCCTGGACCTTCTTCTGCAAATGAGCCCACGTCCTGGGCGCGCCCTTCGGCAGGTTGGCGACCCCCGTGCCGATATCCAGCGTGTTGGACGCGAGGTTCCACGGCACGACGAGCGTCGTGTACAGGCCCTGCGTCAGGAGCCGGAGTGCCTCTGCGCAGTCGTCGTCGATGGCCTGCTGGTTCCTGGCGAAGTCCGTGTCGACCATGCCCACGCCGGGCACCCAGCACGTGCGCACCCCGAGCGCGTTCGGGTTCATGCGGATGATGGCCTGCGTACTGCTCTGGAAGTGTTTGTTCTTCTTCGACGCGTCGTTCTCACCGAAGAGAAAGAGCCCCCGTGGATGTCGGGTCGGCGTGTCGTGCTTGAAGTGGTTCGTGTTCGGCCAGAGGCACACGGGACCGGTCATCGCCGGGTCCGTCGAGGAGCCCCCCGCGCTCGAAGCCGTGCTGGACGAAGACGTGGCCGCTGACTGCGCGAGGGCCCTCAGCGCCCCTTCTCCACCTCGGCGGCGCCGCACGGCGAGGGCGGCGTACCGCTCGGGCGACCCCGCCACCGAGGGCCCCAACCCCTCCTCCGGGCATACCGCCTCGTAGTGCGCGTTCCTCAGGTTGGCGAGCCGCAGCAGGGGCGCCGCCTCATGCCCCTCCTCACGGGGCACGAAGTCCACCTCGTCGCTCCAATATGCGCGGGCGCTCGTCCTGGCGAAGGTCTGGAAACGCACGCGGAACAGGTTGGAGACCGCCGCCAGCACCACATGGTCTCCCCACACACCGTCCCGGCTCATCGCCCTCAGGTACTGACTCCAGGCATCCACCCCGTTGACGCGCCGGTACGCCAGCTCGTTCGGCCAGCCCGCCCGATGCCAGTCGAGCAGCAAACCCATGTCCCGCCGGAACGTCTCCACCGACACGGGCCCCACCCGTGCTCCAC
>NZ_JABUMQ010000543.1:0-3978 GCF_013336645.1 Myxococcus sp. CA039A
GGGGGGCGGGCGCGAGCGCGAGGTGGTACGAGGCATGGAACCGGGGCTTAACCCGGCTTGGTTAGGTCGTCCATTCGCTGCCTCAGCAGGTCCGGTCGGTCGGTCATGATTCCGCCGACCCCTTCTTCCAGCAGCCGTCGCATCTCGTCCGGGTCATCCACCGTCCAGACGTTGACCCACTTGCCGCGCGCCGCGCAGTCGCGCAGGAAGTCCGCGTCCACCAGCCGCACCTCGCCGAAGTACAGCGGCATGTCGAGCACGGTGAAGCGAGGGTCCTCCGGCGGCGGCTCTCCGCCGCGCAGCGCGATGACGAGCGCGGCCAGCGCGTCGCGGGGGTAGAAGTGACACGCGTGGGGCAACCGGGCGACCAGCCGCTCGCCCACTGCGTCCTGCTCGCTGCCCATGCACACGCGCTCCACCGCGCCTTCGTCCTCCAGCAGCCGCGCGAAGACCTCCTCGTGGCCGGGCACGTCTGGCTTCAACTCCACGTTGAGGCGCAGCGCCGGAAAGGCGCGCAGCACTTCTCTCAGTGTGGGGATGCGCACGCCCTGGCCCCGGAAGGGAAATGTCCGGCCCTCATCCGGGGTGAATCCATACCCCGCATCCAGCTTCTTCAGCTCCGACAGTGTCTGCCCCGCAAGGGGCCCGAAGCCATCCGTGCAACGCTCCAGCGTGTCGTCGTGCGCCACGATGACTTCGCCGTCCCGCGTCACGTGGACGTCGAGCTCCAGCATGTCCGTGTGGAAGCGCTCCACCGCCTGACGGAAGGCTTCCATCGTGTTCTCCGGCGCGAGTGACGCGCCGCCGCGGTGCGAGATGTGCAGCGTGGGCCGCAGTCCTCGGAGGAAGGCGGGGAGGGCGTTCATGGCTTCCTCGATTTCACGAAGGTGTCACCGGCCTGGCGGGAGTGGCTTCCTTGCCGGCCCCCGCGGGCCGCCGGTATAAGGCCGACATCCTCGGACCGACTGGCGTCGACTTCAACCCTTGGGCGCCGCGACAAGAAATGGAGATACGAGACATGCAACTGCGCAAGACTCTTGGCGCGGCAGCGCTGATCACCGCGGCGGTTTTGGCATCGGTGGCGGGCTGTTCCGGTCGTGACGATGGCGACGAGAATCCTGACTCCGGCCCGGGCTGTTCAGGCACGTGCGGCGATGCTGGCACGGACGCTGGCACGGACGGCGGCCCCACGCAGAACTGTCCCGCGCCCGTCAACGGCATGGGCCCCATCGGCAACCTGCGCACCGCTGGTGAGCGTGGCGAGTCGGTCACCCTGGACAACGTGGTGGTGACGGCGGTGAGCAATGTCTCCCGCGGCACCTCGGGTGACTTCATCGCCCGCTTCTGGGTGGTGAACCCCTGCTTCCCGACGGAAGGCATCTACATCGACAAGTTCTACACCGACCTCGTCATGAACTACGAGCCCGTGGTGGGCGACGTGTTGACCATCACCGGCTTCTTCCGCCGCTTCTACCCGAATGGCGACGACAACGTACCCGCCGGGCGTGACGCGTACCGCCCGGTCATCAAGAGCGACTTCCAGCTCAACGTCGCGGGCGTCAGGGGCAAGCTCTCCATCACCAAGCGCGGCTCCGGCCAGATCCTGCCGGACAACGCGGCCCCGGCTAACTTCGGCAACTCCGAGGGCGGCAGCACGAAGCCCAACCCCGAGTTCGCCGGTTCCCGCGTCCACATCCCGGGCCCCCTCACCCTCACCAACGCCAAGCCCACGGCCCTGCGGCAGTACCCGAATGATCCGGAGAACCACAACTACGTGGGCTTCGAGGTGACCGGCGGCGTGCTGGTGGCCAGCTACAAGACGTACCAGGCCTGCGACCTGCGCGCGACGGCCGACGACGGTGGCACGGTGACCTTCCCCAACGGCATCCACGGCGTCTGGGAGACCTTCACCAACACGCCCTGCACGGACGGCGGCACGACGTCCACCGACGGTGGCCCCCCCCGCTTCACCTGCAACACCTACGGCGACGGCGTCATCCCTGGCACGCAGAACGACTACACCTACGTGCTGTACCCCATGACGTGCGACCCGGACATGGTCGGCACGGTCGCGGCGCCGTAGTTCCAGGCCCATCATCCCTTCCGGGATGATCCGCTGATTTCGCCGCCCCTCGCCCGTGTCGGGAGGGGCGGTTTCTTTTTGGACGCGACCCCCAGGTCGGTGTCCGCTACCTGTCGATGTGGGCCCCCGGCTCCCCCAACCGTTTGATTGTGGGTAAGCTCGGGAAAAGTCCAACCTGTCCCACCCTGTCAGACGCCTTGTTCCCTCCGTGAACTCCCCCCAGACGGCCATCCCGTTCGGACAGTACCTGCTGATCAAGCGGCTCGCCGTGGGTGGGATGGCGGAGCTGTTCCTGGCGCACCGTCCGCCGGATCCGGAGCTGGTCGTCCTCAAGCGCATCCTCCCGTACCTGTCGGAGGAGCCCGAGTTCGTTCAGATGTTCCTGGACGAGGCGCGCATCGCCGCGCAGCTCAGCCACCCCAACATCGTGCAGGTGCACGAGCTGGGGAAGGAGGGCGACAACATCTTCATCGCCATGGAGTACGTGGAGGGCGTGGACCTTCGCCGGGTGATGGCGGAGGAGCTGAAGTTCGGCGCCACGGTCCCCTGCGGCGTGGCGGCGCGCATCTGCTCGCTGGTGGCGGCGGGGCTGGACTACGCGCACCAGAGCCGGGGCGTGGATGGCCGTCCGCTGGAGCTCATCCACCGGGACGTCAGTCCGCAGAACGTGATGATTGGCTATGACGGGCGCGTCAAGCTGGTCGACTTCGGCATCGCCAAGGCCGGCGCGTTCATGGAGCGCAGCAAGCCGGGCGTCATCAAGGGCAAGTTCCTCTACCTGGCGCCGGAGCAGGTGTCGCAGGAGCGGTTGGACCACCGCGCGGACATCTTCGCGCTGGGGACCATGCTGTACGAAATCACCACCGGCAAGCAGCCCTTCGCCAAGCCGACGACGGAGGGGATTCTCTACGCCATCCGCTTCGACGACCCGACGGCGCCGCACCTGTTGCGTCCCGACTATCCGCTGGAGCTGTCGCGCATCGTCATGCGGTGCCTGACGAAGGACCGCAACCTGCGCTACCCGCGCGCCGCGGTGGTGCACGAGGAGCTGGAGGCGTTCCTCGACTCGGGTGAGCTGCAGCAGAGCCTGGACGTGTCCGAGTACATCGCCCGGCTGATGGGGGAGGAGGACGAGCGCACCATCCTCCACATCCCCATGGCGAGGCCGGTGGGCCGCACCCAGGCCACCGTTCCCCTGGCGGGGAACCGGCTGATGCAGGCGCCGTCCAGGCTGGCCCCGCTGGAGGTCACCGCGCCGACGTTGTCGTCCACCACGCCCATGGCGGAGCCGTCGCCCGGGGCCGTGACGGCGGTGCCCGGGCTCACCGCGCGTCCCACTCCCCGTCGAGTCTCCGCCGAGGCCGTTCCGGCCGCGCGCTACGCGGACGAGCCGGAGCCGGCGACGCAGATGGCGCGCCCACGCGAGCTGCCCACCGGGCATCGTGGTGCCCATGAGGACGCGGACGAGGACATGTCCACCGCAATCCGGACCGCGCCCACCGGATACGTGGTTCCGTCGGAGCTGCAGGACCCGGATGAAGAGGACATGGGGGACGGAGAGTCCACCATTCCGCAGCGGGGGCGGGGCCGCGCGCCTGTCACTCCGCCTCCGGGCCCGCCGGTGCGCCGTTCCAGCACCCAATCGGAGTTCCCTCCCACGCCTCGGTCGCTGTCGGCGGTGGAGCCCCTCACCGCGCCGCCGACCCCGCCGCGCCGCTCGGGCATGTCCCCCTCCGAGCCGCCGCGCGCCGTCGCTCCACTGGAGCCGCTGCCGTCGCCCCGCGCGGCCGGCTTCGCGGAAGCGCCCGTCGCCAAGACGCCCTCGCCGGTGGAGACCCGCTCCCGTCGCGTGTCGACTCCACCAACGCCCGCCGCCGCGCCGCCCCGCCGGGCCC
>NZ_JABUMQ010000544.1:0-3957 GCF_013336645.1 Myxococcus sp. CA039A
GTTCTGCCCCCAGCCCACCTTCGCCGTCACCGCGACCTTGGGCGACACGAGGCCCGCCACGCCGATCAACGTGCGCAGCAGCGTGGCGTTGGGGCCCCCGTCGTTGAAGTAGCGGCGCACGTCCACGCCGGTGTCGAGCACCAGCGCCGTCTTCGGCAGGAAGCGCCAGCGGCTCTCCAGGCCCAGGTGCAGGTTGCCGTAGTTGAAGCGGTCCGCGCCGACGGGGTCGCACACGCCTTCGCCGCAGTCCGCCGGCGCCGAAGCGCCCAGCGGCTCGAAGAACTCCACCGCGTAGGCCACGCCCGGAGTCACCTCCACCGCGCCACCACCCGGCCGCCACGGAGCCTTCACCTTGGCCTCGTTGTAGAGGCTGAGGATGCCCGCGCCGATGGCCGCCGTGCGCGTCCGGTCCGAGCGCGTGAACTGGTCTGACAGCTCCAGTGACAGCGGCGCCTCCGGGTTGATGCGCGCCAGCAGGTCCGCGGCGCCCTCCATGTGCGAGGCCGCGTTCGAGCCCTGCGTCATCAGGCCCGTGAAGAGCACGTAGTCCAGGTTGGCGTTGAGGTTGAACGCCAGCCGGGGAGAGGGGATGTCCAGCCGGAAGCCCGGCCGGAAGTGCATCGCCAGCTCACCCGACAGGTCCGGCGACACGCCACCGGGGAACTCCTGGCCCTCGCGGCCGAAGTAGCCCACGCCGCTGTCCAGCCGCGTCTCCAACTCGAAGTACGGATGCAGCCGGCCGTTGCCGACCTTGAAGCCGTTGCCACCCGTGGGCGGCGCGGAGATGCCGTCCTGAGCCATGGCCACGGTGACAGGCGCCATCAGCGCCAGCCCGCAGACCGTGCCCCAGAATGTCCCTCTCAGCGTCATGGCTCGCAGTGGCTTCCCAGGGAGAGGGCGTACTCACTCCCACCTTTCATGCGGACGGCCTGGGGCGTCATAGCACGCGCGATTTCAGGGGCCGAAGAATTGTTCGACACGGGACTTGGACTCGCCCGGAGGGCCGGAGGGCGCACGGGACTAGTTGATGGGGCTCGCGGGAGGCGGGCGCACGAGGATGTCGTCGGGAGGAGGCGGGCGCGTGGGGTCACCGCCAGGCAGGTTCTCCGGCTCCTCCACCTCGATGAAGAGGTTCTCGTCGGTGCGGAAGGCGAGCTGACCGATGCACTCCTCGGCCTCCGAGCGCAGCTGGCCGACCTTCTGCCGGGCGATCATCACCTTGGTGTATTCGTGCTCGCTGGTGGAGACCTCGCGCCGGGTGAGGGACTCCTGGAGCGACACGTCCGCCTGCTCGGAGATGCGCAGCAGGCCCTTGATTTGCGTGAGCTTCTCGTTGGCGCAGTTGAGCTTCACCACGTCCTTGGTGCGGCGCGCTTCTTCCACCTTGCCGAGCACCTGGCGAAGCACGTCTCGCATGACACTCAAGGCCTGGGTGCTGCGCTCCAGCTTCTGCGAGTCAGGCACTTCACTCGCCTTCTCCAGCGTGGTGGTGGCGGCGGGTGACCGGGGCGAGGGCACCGGTCCCTGCGCGACGGCCACGCCCGTGGCGACGATCACAGCGACCATTCCGACAGTGCGCATACGCCTCTCGGCTCTCCCGGCCCTTCCCATTGCAACAAAGCGTAGAAGGCGGGGGGTGGGGTGTCAACGCGACGAACCCCCAGTTATTCAGTGGTTACTGGAGAGGCGGGCATTGGCCTCACGCAGTCGAGCAGCCAGGCTTCGGGCGATATTGACGACGACGAAGGTGAAGCCCTCGGCGTACTCGTTGCGGAAGGCGCGCAAGTCCCCAGCGGTGAGCTGGAGCAGGTGGGCCTGCGTTCGCGCGCGCACGGTGGCGGAGCGGTAGTCCTTGTCGATGAGGCCCATCTCCCCGAAGAACTCGGGAGGTGACAGCACGGCCAGGGTGCGCGGCAACCCATCCGTGCCGTTCCGGGCCACTTCCACCTGGCCTTCGACGACGAGGAAGAGGCTGTCGCCCAAATCCCCTTCATGGAAGATGACCTCGCCGGGGACGCAGTGGCGCGTCCGGGCCAGCTCCGCCAGACGGTCCAGCTCCACGGGAGAGAGCATCTCGAACAGCGGTGAGGCGGCGATGACGGCCAGCTTCTCCATGGTCCCCTCGGAGCCCGCGCTGGGTACACCGGCGCCGGAGCCTACCCCGTCGGCGAGAAGACGAAGGGGTAGGAAACGGTGGCGGCGGACTCGGGTTTGAACGGGAACACCCAGCCGCGAATGGCGGCGCGGATGCAACTGGCCACCGCCTCGCTGCCGAGGGTGTTCTCGTCGATTTCGAAGTCCCCCACTCGGCCGGACGGGGTGATGGAGAAGCGCACCACCACCTTGCCCTTGAGGTTGGGGTTTCGCTTGAGCTCCTTCTCGTAGCAGCTCTGGATGGCGCCCTTGCGCGCGCGGACGTAGCGGGCGAGCGCGTCGCGGTCCACGTCGGAGCTGTCGACGTCCGGCGTCGCGTCCTGCACGCGGCCCTTCACTTCGACTTCCTTCTTCGTGCCCAGGTCCACCTTGCCGCCGCCCTGGGTGCCCAGCTCGCCGATGCCCGTCACGGTGCCGGTGCCACCGCCACGCGGGCCGGTACCCTTGCCGACGGAGGCCTCGTTGGCCACGCCCACGCCGCCGGCGCCCTGGAGCGCGGCGACGATGTCGCTGCCACCGCTGGCGCTGCCCAGCACGTCCTGGAACGCGCCGGTGCCGGAGCCCTTGGAGCCGAGCATCTTCAACAGGCCCTTGTCGGAGACCTTCTTCACCATCTCCGCGTGGCGCTCGGCGGCGGCGGCCGCGGGCTTCTCCGACGCGGGCTTGTCCGCGCCGTCCTTCGGCTCGGGGGGCTTGACGTCTTCCTTCGGCGTCTCGGCGGGGCCCGGCGCGGCGGGCTTCGCGGTCTCGATGGGGCGCTGGGGGATGATGGCGCGCACGAAGCGGTCATCGAGCTGATCCAACGCCAGCTCCTGCTCCTTGGGGGCCTCCGCGGAGAGGATGATGGCGGCGCCGGAGAAGTGGACGAGCAGCGAGGCGGCGAGGATGCCGAAGAAGACGCGGTCCATCGTCTTCCAGCGGCTGACGCGGATGTCCGAGGGCATCAGCGGACGCGCTTCCTCGGCCTTGGGCGCGACGAACTGGAAGAAGAGGGTGGCGTCGCCCAGCTCCACCTTGCCGCGCGCGGTCTCCTGGAGGGGGAGGACGTAGAGGTCACCCCGGCGCGAGGCGAGCCCCTGGGAGCGCAGGGCGTCGAAGTCCACGTCGGAGGAGCCGAGGTTGACGCGGCCCTTCATGAACTCGTTGATGACGAGCAGGAACTGGTGGCCCTGGTTCTCGAACACGCTGAAGCGCGCGGGCCTGTCGTCCGAGGCGGGCAGGACGATGGTGTTGCGCGCGTCATGGCCGATGGTGACGCTCTCGCGCCGGACGTGGTGCTCTTCGACAATCTGGCCGTTCTGGATGAGGCCGACGCGGAGCAGCTTGGAAGGTGACGGGGCGGCCATGGCCTAGAAGGGCTCCTGCTCGACGCTCTTCTCGACCTTGGGCACGAAGCTCTCCGTGCGGTTGAGGTCGTCGAAGCTCAGGTTGGAGCGGGGGAGGATGTAGAAAGCCTGGGGCTTCTGGATGCGGCCCTCGACGGTGAGCGCGTCCAGGCGGATGACCTTGCGAGGCGCCTTCTTCGCGGGCGCCGCTTCGCTGCTCGACGTGGCCCCGCCAGTGCCGGGCGCGGCGGACTTGCCAGCGTCCTGCGCGAGCACGGGCGCGGTGGTGAGGAGCACGAAGAGGGCGAAGGTGGCGCGCATGGCGATCCTAGTTCTTGTCGGTGGCCAGCTTACCCGAGCCGCTCTTCGAGGGCGCGGTGCCGGAAGCGGGCTCGGGCTGGGACACCGGCGCGGGGGGCGGAGTTCCCTCCGAGGGTGCTCCGACGTGCGCGGAAGGTGCTGGGGTGGGGGCCGGCGG
>NZ_JABUMQ010000545.1:0-3951 GCF_013336645.1 Myxococcus sp. CA039A
CCTGGCGCTGCTTCCTCTTCAGCCACTGCCTACCTTTGCCCTCGGGCAGGGCCTTCTCGCTCTCAGGTCTTCTGCGCACACAGAGCCGAACGAGAGGTGCCCCTGCTCCCTCTTCCCGCTCACTTCAGGCCCGCCCGCCCTCCGGCCTGATCGAGAATCACGAACTCCGGTTTAGAGCGAGTGGAGCGCGGACGGGCCCGTGTCGTCTCCGGGCCCGTCGGCTCCGGTGGAGATGCTTTCGCGCGAGGAATACCCCTCCACGGACGGCGCTCAATCGAGGCTGCGCCACGAATCCACTGGCAGCCGCGGCCTGCCACTCGCACGCGCCAGGGAGGGCACGAATGGAAACTCGCCCACCAGGGGCAGCCCCGCATGTTCAGCCAGCGTCATCAACGCCAGTCCCTCGACCGACACCTGCGCGACCGTGGCCCAGCGCTCCTCGGAGATCTTCTCCCGCTGCAGGAGGCGGTCCTGACGGGCCCGCTCCGCGACAAGGAACGTCTCCAATCCCCGCGCCACTTCTTCCCCATCTCCCTTCAGGAGGGCGTGGCAGAGCGGGAGGCGGAGGTCCTCCGAGCCCTGCAGCACCTGCTCGTAATCCGCCAGGAGTTCCACCAACCGCGCATCCGTCTCCCCGAGGAAGAAACGACTCATCAGGAAATGGACGTAGAGAAAGTCCTCTTTGTACTCCATCCCTTGTTGCCAGGTGCGTCTGGCGCGTCTGGCAATCTCCCGGGCGCCATCGAGGTCCTGAGCGGCCAGGGCGTCGAAGAACGGCGCCGAGCGGCTCGTCACCCACTGGGACTCTGGCACCTTCTCCATGAGCGACAGGTAGGCGCGGCCACTCTTGTAGAGGCACGCATGCAGCGCCTCCGCATCACCGTAGAGGAGGAAGCGACCAATCCCGCGAATCCGATAGTTCTCGCAGAAGGTCAAGACCTGCTGAAGACTCGCCTTCGCATCCAGGGCCTTCAACAACTCCGCGTTGTCGGACCGGGCATTGCTGACAAACACCTGGAGGAACTTGGAAGACATGCGGCTCAGGCCTCCGCGCTGACGACGAATGCACCGACCCAGCCATGCTCCGAGCTGGATACCACCAGGCTTCGGGAACTGGACGCGTACTTGCGAAGAAATGACCGGACCGCCACGCAGAGGGCCACGGCACCACTCGCGGCGCCGGTATCCCCCAGGGAGGTGCCGGAGATGACCAGGCGATGAGACTCATCCAACCGGTCGCCGAGCCTCACACGTGCGTGGCCCCATTCCGACGCCCGCCAGACCTCGCCATTGAGGTCGCTGATGATGTCTCCCTGGAAGGCGCCCGTGGGCCCCGGCGCCTTCGTGAGCACGTCGACGATGGTGTCCGCCAGCACCTGCCCGACCCTCGGCCGCTGGGTCACGAACGGGTCGTGCTCCTGTCCCACCGAGACGGCGCTCACGGAGGCCTGGGGCGTGATGCCCCTCCTGCGCGCGGACAGGGGGGACTCCACCAGGATGCATGCCGCGGCCTCGCCCGGCATCAGGCCGACCGGCACGTCAGGAGACTTCAACCTCCGGTGGGACTGCAGCCACTCCATGCTGAGCATGTCCAGATAGGAGTCCATGGCCACGATGAGGAAGCGCTCGACGGCGGAGCGGGACAGCTGCCGCGAGGCATACTGGAGCGCCGCCGCCATGCCCGCGTGTCCCTGGTGGATGGCGTGACAGTCGCTGACGAGCGGAAGCTCCAGGGCCTTCTTCAGTTGCAGGCAGAAGGTACTCGTCAACACGTCGGGCCTCAGCTGGCGTGCCTCCATGAAGCGGGACTCATCCAAGACAGGCCCCACCCAGATGAGTCCCGTCCGCCGCCAGAAGTCCGAGTCCTCGCGACCCGGCACCTGCCCGAGCGACAGCAGGTCGTCCACCCCTCCTCGCGCGAGTCGAATCCACCTGCCCACGGGCCCGAACCCGTCGGTGAAGCCTTGGATGGGATGGCCCATCAACGGCACGCGCTCCTGACTCTCCTCGTCGAGGACGGGGAAGTAGACGAGCTGCCGGGGCCGCGTGAGGCCCGCCCGGAGCGACGCGCAGGCCTGGACGACGTCCAGCCCCACGCTGGTGACCATTCCCAGTCCTGTAATCGAGAGCACCACGCATGCCTCCCAGGCCGCCCCCGGGCCGTCAGCCCTGTCCCGACAAGCGGAGCGGTGTCAGCAGGACGTTGGTGAACCCCCGCGCCTCGACGGCCTGGACGAAGCGCTCATCCACGACATATTTGCTGGGCTTCTTGTCGATTCGGAACAGCGCGGCGGCCTGCCCCATCTTCTTGTCATCCAGCACGAACTCCGCGATGTCGATGACACTCCCCTCTTCACCATAGGTAACGCCACTGGCCTGCTCGTCGAGACAGTCGAGCGCACCGATGGGATTGATGATGAAGTAATCCTTGCTGTAGAGCCGCTCGCGGTGGTCATACAAGTCGAAGGGGAGATATTCGATATCGCAGCCCGCGCAGAGCTGCTCGAACACCGTCTTCACCTCGGATGAGGCGATGAGGTAGTTCTCCGTGTTCCCCAGCACGGAAGAGAGTTTGATGCCTGGGTTCTCTTCGCGCAGGAAGATCTTGGCCTCCGCGGGGTAGAAAGCCTTGGCCGGCCGGCCCTTGGTCATCAGGAAACGGCGCAGGCCAATCCCCTTGGGAGGATCATCAATCAGGCAAAGATCGCGGTCGTTGAGGTCTCCGACCGTCGACAACAGGAAATACTTCATTCACTTCCCTCCGGGGTGAGCACCACCGTGTCTCAACTGGCGCTCTGCTGCTTGAAAAGTTCCTTCGCCATATGGTCGAGCGCGTCCACCCCGTCCTCGCCGGCCTGCTTGATGGAGCCATAGAGGCGATTGGACAGGGCAATGAGCTTGTCCTTGAAGTCCTTGTACTTGGGGGCCTCGTGATCGACCAGGTCCTCGAGGTTGTCGGCGAGCAGCGCCTTCAGCTCGCTCTTGACATGATCACTGTAGACACCGTGATACATCTTGGGCAGCGTCCGGTGTCGGGGCAGGCGCATGACCCGCGCGACGGTCGCGTCGAGGGGGAGCATGATCATGTTGTCCATATGGTTGAGATTGTAGCCCGCGGTGAGCAGCCCACCCCGGACCACCGTGACCAGCTCCGGCGAGCCCCCTTCATCCGGGTTGCCCAGGTAGTCACTGATGGTGGTGCTCAGGGTCGAATTCGGGATGACGTGATGCGCCTCGTGGAAGTAGGGCACGTCGCAGTGGGTGTCGAAGTTCCCGGCCTTGACGTCCCAATCTCCCTTCTGGGGCTTGCCGGCTTCCGCCTCGCGCCCCTGGAAGAAGACCTGGATTGTGCCCGGCATGTCCTTGTAGCGAGGCCAGTTATACAGCCCGTCGTCACTCTGGGCCTTCTTCGTGGCCTGCCAGATGTGGCTGCAGGAGTTGTTCGGCTTGCGGGACTCGTGTCGATTCAGACACTTCCCGCCTTCCGTGCCACCCGCGGTGTGGTGGTCGAGCTTGTTTTCGATATCTCGTGTGTGTCTTTCCTCGGACATGACGCACCCTCCACGAAATCAGGCTTTCCCTGCATCCATCATCGCGAAAGCTCAGGGAAACGACAAGGTCGACCTGGACTCTCAGTGAAGTAGCCCCTGGAGAGGACGGCGTCCTCGGTTCCGCGCCCTGGGACCAGCGTGGGCGCCCATCGGAGCGCGCCCTCCCGGACCCGGCCCGCGGCAGCCCGCCCCACTGTCAGGCCTGACTGCTAATACTACTTTATCGCGACTTCACCAGCACGACCCGAGTCGGCCGGAACGGCTGACTCCGCGCAGCAGGCCCTATCACCCAGGAGCATGAGTCCATGCGCTGTCCTGTCACGGATTGGTATCGCAGTCCCATCGCCTTCGCTGTCACGCTCACCCTCTTCTCGACGGGGGCACTCGCCCGCCCGAGGAG
>NZ_JABUMQ010000546.1:0-3899 GCF_013336645.1 Myxococcus sp. CA039A
CTCCGGAGCTGACGCCGGAGAAAGGCGCCCGGCCCGCTCCCCAGCCCACCGGCACGCGCAAGTACCTGCCCGTCGCAGTCGCCCTTGGAACCTCCGTGGCGCTGCTCGCCGGAGCCGCCGCCATCGTCTTCCGGGAGCCGCCCCGCGCCGTGCCGCTCACGCATGCCGCCGCGCGGGAAGACGTCCCCTCGCGCGAGGTCCTCGCCGAGCCGCCTCCGCCCGCCCCGCTCGCGACTGGCGCACTGGACCAGCCAGGAGGCAGCCCAGCCCCGGCCGAAGAAGACGCGGCCCCCACGCCGCTCGACACGAACGGAGCGCTGGCGGCCACGGCCCCCGCTGACCACGCGGAGCAGGCGCCTCCCACGGCCCGCCCACCGCCCGCGCTCGAGGAGCCGGAGACCCCCGCCGTGGCTCGCTCCGGTCGCCCCGCGAGCACCTCCAAGCCCACGGTCAGCGCGGACGCGATGTCCCGGGGCAGGCTCCTCAAGCGCATCGACTCGCTGGAGGAGTCGATGCCGGAGCTCATCGGTCAGGGCCGCGTGACGAGCCCCGACGCGATGCTGAATCTGCTGACGAAGTACCGGCGGCAGGCCGAAGCGGCCGAGGACACGGAGACCCGCCGTGACATCAACAAGCGGCTCAACTCGCTGGAGAGCATGTTCATCAAGCCCTGAGCACCGGGCACAACGAGGCCCTCCAGCACGTCGTGCGCGCTACTCCAGGCAGCCCAGCTTCTGCGACGTCGCGTTGCGAGCCCGGTCCTCGCTCACCAGCTTCCACCCCGCGAGGTCCGCCAGCAGCGTGTCCCGGTCCTGACGCAGCACCGTGGGGTTCTTGCACTGGCGGATATCCCAGTAGCGATAGAAGGGCGGCAGCGCGAGCTGGAGCTCCGCCAGCTCCGGGAGCTGCAGGTCGCTGAGCTCCTTCTTGAAGAGGGTGAAGGCCGCGTCCTCCACGCCCACGACGCCCCGCTCGAAGTAGAGGATGGCCAGGTCGTAGGCGATGAGCTGGTCCTTCTGCATGAAGGCGTGCAGCCGGTGCGCGGCCACGGTGAGCTGGAGGTTGCCGGAGATGCCCAGGCCCTGGGCGATGCGCATGGCCAGCAGGCGCTCACAGGCGCCCTCTCCCGGAGGCGCCGTCCCCACCGTCGCGCCGACAAAGAGGCGCCACGCCCACGCCGCCCCGTCCTCGCGCGGCGTCTGGAAGTAGCGGGGGCACTCCATGTGGCGGATATAGAGCGCCACCAGGTCCTTCGGCAGGCGCGAGAAGTCGGGGCGGTTGAAGGCGATGGGACGGGGGTTGCGCTCGGACTGCCCGGCGCGGAGGCTCATCCGCTCGCCTTCGATGCTGTGCTTGAGCAGCTTGTCGACGTCGAACTCGCTCTCCAACTGGGGCAGCTTGCTGGCCGTATAGAGATACGTCAGCGGAATGAGCACGCCGGCCAGGCCGAGCATGAACAAGACTATCCAGAGAAGACTCTTCACCGCCCCAGGCTACCAGGGGCAGCACGCTCCCGGCACACGGGTTAAAACCGCACTCACCATGCCCGACTGGCATCCGGCCATCGTCACCTCCCGCGCCCCCGCAGCCGACGGGCTCACCGACCTCGTGCTCGACATCCAAGGCACGCCCCTTGTGGGGACCCACGCGCACCCAGGGCAATACGTCCGCCTCTGCCTGCCCGGAATGGAGGCGGGCCTGTTCGCCATCGCCTCCCCGCCCGAGCCGCGAGGCGCACGGTGGGAGTTCCTCCTCAAGGACGGCAGCCCGCTGCCCGACGCCCTCATCCGCCTTCCGCCAGGCGCCCAGGTCCACGTGTCGGCGCCCGAGGGGAAGGGCTTCCCACTGGAGCGGGCCCGAGGACATGACGTGCTCCTCTTCGCCACCGGCTCCGGCATCTCCGCCATCCGCCCCGTCATCGCCAGCATCCGCCGCGAGCGGGAGGCCTTCGGCCGCGTGAAGCTCTACTTCGGCGCGCGCACCCCCGGCGCCTTCGCGTACCAGGGAGAGCTGCATTCCTGGGAGGAAGGGGGCATCCAGGTGGTGCGCACCGTCAGCCAGCCCGGCGTGAGCGGCTGGCTGGGCCTCACCGGCTACGTGCAGGCCCACCTCGGCGAGGACACGGTGGGGGACTCCAGGGCCTTCGTCTGCGGACAGTCGAGGATGGTGCAGGGAGTCATGGACGCCCTGAAGGACCGGGGCGTGCCCCGAGAACACATCTTCTTCAACTACTGAGCGGCGGGCGCCCCAGGGGACACCACGGAGGCGCCCTCCGCGTAGCGCACGTCGAGCAGCACCGCGGACGGCTCGCTCTCCCCGGTGCGGCTGGCCACCTGCGGCGTCCACGCGGCCACGCCCACCAGGCGCCCGTCCGGGCTGAAGCGCACGCGGCGCACGGACCAGTCGAACGTCTGCGTCCCGCGCGCGGTGGGCTCGCCCTCGGTGAAGAGGTGCACCTTCTTGTCCCAGCCTCCGGAGACGAGCGAGCGCCCGTCCGGAGAGATGGCCGCGGTGGACACCACGCCGTGGTGCACCGGCCACTTGTGCAGCACCTGTCCCGTGGCCGCGTCCACCACCGCGCCCGCGTTGAAGGGCCCCCGCGGCTCCTCCACGCCCTGACGCTCACGCTCGTACACGTTCCTGTCCCGCTCCGGCTTCTGCTCCGAGAGGCCCACGCCCAGCCGCTGCCCGCGCGCGTCCACGGTGACGTCGCTGACGTACGCGGGGAAGGTGAAGTCCGAACGCGCCGCCAGCACCAGCGTCTCCACCGTCGCCGCGCCTTCCGGCGCCGCGGACTTCAGCGTGAAGAGGGCCTCGTGGTTGACCTCGTCGAAGGACACGCCCACCCGCTCGGTGAAGGGAGCGCCCAGCACGCCCTGCACACCCTGGGGCACGCACGCGTCACACACCGCCACGTCCACGTCGCGCACCACCAGCGACTTGAAGCGCAGGGACTGGCCCCGCGCCAGCCGCGCCTGGGTGGTGCCCAGCGGACCCGGCACGTCCAACGTCTCCTTCAGGAAGGCCACGTCGATGCCCGCCGCAGTGGCCGCCTCTCCGGTGACGACGATGGCGGGCACGCGCGCGTCCAGCGCGAAGCTGACGGGCGCCTTGCCATTCACCGAGCCGCCCACCACCGCCGAGCCGCCCCGTCGCTCGAAGCGCGCGCGCGTCGCCTGTGAGGACAGGGACTCCAGCCCCGTGCGCCACGCGCGCACGTGTTTGTCCCAGCCGCCCGAATACAGCGTCCCGTCCGGCGCGAAGGCCACCGCGCTCACCGGCCCCTCGTGCCCGCGCTCCTCGGAGGCATGGGCCAGGTCCGGCACGGACAGCACGGTGAGCAGACCCTTCACGCCCCCCGCCACCAGCCAGCGGCCCTCCGGGTGGAAGGCCACCACGGTGAGTGGCTCCTCGGTGACGCGAACGCCGCGAGCCTCGCCCGTGGCCGCGTCGAACAGGCGCACGGCGCCATCACGGCCCGCGGTGGCGACAAGTCCGCCGTCCGGCGAGAAGGCCACGCCCTCCACGTCGAACTCGTACGCATTGATGAGCGGGTCGCCCAGTTTCCGGGGCGGTGTCTCCAGCGCCCAGATGGACAGGAAGTAGGAGCGCGCGCCCAGCCGCGTGTACGCGACGCGGTGCTGACGGGGCGAGAAGTCCAGGCCCCAGATGAAGTCAGCCCGGTTGAGGATGGGGCCCTTGTCGAGCCCCGCCGTCGCGCCGGTGAGAAAGGCGCCCTGCGTCTGACCCAACCGCGCTTCCACGTCGGGAGCCAGCCGCGCCTTGAACGCCGCCGCGATGGACGGCCACTGCTCTTCTGTCAGCCGGTCCACGTGATACGCCGTGAATGGCGGCAGGACCTCCATGCCGGGATAGAAGAGGACCCCGTGCTGGATGGG
>NZ_JABUMQ010000547.1:0-3882 GCF_013336645.1 Myxococcus sp. CA039A
CCCCCCAAGGTGTGCGCGGACGTGTCCGTGGCATACGACATGCTCTAGGGACCTGGGTCTGCCTTGAACGAAACCGAGGTCCCTCACATGAGCGCCATCTCGCGACTGTTGTTACCCAGTTTCTGTCTCTGTCTCCTCGCCGCATGCGGGCCGCTGGCCCCCGAGGACGCGACGCCTCCCCTGGAGTCCCAGGCCTTCTCCGCTGGAAACGACGACTCCCACTCCCAGGGCACGCAGCTCCACGGTTCGCACATCCCGTCCGCGGCCTACACGGGAGCCACCGTGCTGCACGACGGCGTCCGCCGCGCGGCGACGCTGCGAATCTACAAGGGTGAGCTGGTCGCCCGAATCAACCTGTCGGTGACGGGCGCCACGCCCAGCCTGGTCCCGTGCCTCCTGCGTGGAACAGGCGCCGACCGAACCTGTGGCTTCAGCGTCGAGGGCCAGGGCACCTGCTCGCCGAACACGCTGGTCACCGTCTCCAGCGGCGAATGCTCGGGAGCACCGGGGAGCTGCACGGGCCGCCCCATCCTTCGCGTCTGCTCGGGGGAGAGCCCCTGCGAGTTCGAGCGCACGGGCTACCTGGGCTCGGGCGTGGGGACGGCGGGGCCCGACCTTCAGTGCAGCACGTCCAGTTGCCCCGCCGTGAAGTTCACCTGCCCCAAGAGCGGCATCTTCACCGTGCTGACGGGCCCCTATACGACGACGCAGAGCGCGAGCGTGACGCTGCGCTCCACCGCCGGCCGCTTCCCGGTGACGGTGAAGGACCTGAGGGGTGAGCAGCTCATCGGCGCGCGGATGCTGAGCTCGTCGCCGTCCGGCTACGGCACCGTCCTGGAAGTCAAGGACGCGACCAACGCGGCCAACGTCACCATCCCCGAGTCACCCGGCATCTGGGACGTCAGCGGCGACACCTTCCTCTATCGCTTGCAGATAAGGCCCACCAGCGGGTCGCCCATCGACCTGTGCCAGACAGGCGCGGACCCCGCCGTGGGCTGGGCGTGGACGCTCCCCCTGGAGGGCCTCTTCTCGAAGGCGGGTGAGCGCGAGGAGAGCACCAACGCCTTCACGCTCGCGTGCGACCCGGGCGTGCTCGCCAAGTGCTACCGCTGGGGCTACAAGCCGTGGCTGGATGGCGCGAACCCCGGCGTGGTGACGAAGACCCACTGGGCCTGCACCCGGATGGCTCGCGCCGACTACTGCGGGAGCGGCGCGTCCTTCACCCAGGATGGCACCCTCATCCAGCCGTGGGACGCGCTGACGCCGAACATCATCGCCCCGCCCACGGAGGGCTCGGGCCCGTCGGGCATGCAGTTCGAAGCGGGATGGGACACGGGCGGCCCGGCGTGTCTGAGCCACTGGCGCTGGAAGCACCTGCAAGCCGGCTGCGTGACGCTCCAGCCGCCCATCGAGGACTCCAACGGCCACGTCATCAACGACTGCAGGGACCCGCACAACGTCGCGGGCGCGTACAAGTGCTCACCCATCTGCGACAACGCCGAGGAGGCGAAGCAGCTCTTCAAGAGCCTCGTCTTCAACAAATCCCTGGCCAACGAGCAGCTCGCCAATCCCCAACCCTGAGCTAGCCTCCCGGGCCGCGAGGAGGACGCGGCATGATGACGGGAGCCATCTGGCTGACAGCGCTGCTGTCACTGGGGAGCGCGGAGATGAAGTGGGTGACCCAGGACAGCCACACCACCGTGCGCCTGCGAGGCGTCAGCGCCGTCGACGGACGCGTGGCCTGGGCCAGCGGAGACAAGGGGACCTTCGTCCGGACGACGGACGGAGGTCAGACGTGGAAGGCGGGCACCGTGCCCGGCGCGGAGACGCTCGACTTCCGGGACGTGGATGCCTTCAGCGACACCACCGCGTATCTGCTCTCCATCGGCGAGGGTGACAAGTCCCGCATCTACAAGACGGTGGACGGCGGCGAGCACTGGACGCTCCAGTTCACCAACCCGACGCCGGGCGCGTTCTTCGACGGCATGGCGTTCTGGGACGAGAAGCATGGCCTCGCTTTCAGCGACCCGGTGGAGGGCCGCTTCCTCGTGGTCGCGACCTCGGACGGCGGAGCCACCTGGACGCCCCTGCCCGCCCAGGCGTTTCCTCCAGCGCTCCCCGGCGAGGCGGGCTTCGCGGCCAGCGGCACCAGCATCGCCGTGCGAGCACCGAAGCAGGCGTGGTTCGGCCTGGGGGGCGCGGCGGCGCGCGTGCTCCGCACGTCGGACGGAGGCAAGTCGTGGAGTGTCGCGACCACGCCCCTGGCCACGGGAGAGGGCGGCGGCGTGTTCTCGCTCGTCTTCTGGAGCGAGCGCGACGGCATCGCGGTGGGCGGCAACCACAAGCTCCCCACGGACGCCACGGGCAACCTGGCCCTCACGCGAGACGGCGGCAAGACGTGGAGCGTGCCCGGGGGAGCGAGGCCCGCGGGCTACCGCTCCTGCGTCGCGCAGGTCCACGGCGCGCCAGGGCCCACGCTCGTCACCGTCGGGCCCTCTGGCTCGGAGATGTCCGCGGATGGCGCGCGGAGCTGGCAGTCGCTGGGGTCCACGGGCTTCCATGCCGTGTCCGCGTCGCTCACCGGCAAGCGCGTGTGGGCCGTCGGAGACGCGGGAATCATCGCGATGCTCCAGCGCGTGCGGGCGCCGCTGCCTACTCCTTCAGCACCTTCACCCAGTCGTCCTCGTCGCTGAACAGGCGCGCGCCCAGTCGGACGACGGTGTCCGAGTGGGCCACTGCAGCCGCGCCGCCCACCCAGACGGGCACGCCGTCCGGCAGCGCCCGGATGAGCTGGGAGAGCGTGTCGCGGAACACCTCCACGCCGTGATTGGTGATGGCGGACAGCCCCACCAGCTCCGGCTTCAGCGACGCCACCGCCCGCCCCAAATCCAGCGCGGGTACCCTCTGTCCCAGCAGCGTCACCCGGAAGCCCGCGTGGCGCAGGCGCAGCGCCACGCCCAAGAGCCCCAGCTCGTGCTCCTCATCCGGGAAGCACGCCAGCACCGCGTGGCGTCGCCCGCTGTCCGGCGCTCCGTGCAGCAGGCTCACCAGCCGGGCGCGCACCACCTGCGTCACCAGGTGCTCCTGCGCCACGGACAGCTCGCCCGTGTGCCAGCGCTCGCCCACCTCGCGCTGGAGCGGCGCCAGCACGCCCTCGAACGCCTTGAGCGGGGGCAGCGCGGACAGCACCTCGTCCACCACCGCCGACACGCCGCCCTGGTCATACGCCTCCGCGGCGAGCAGCGCGGCGTCGCGCCAGAACTCCAGGCCCGTGCTGGAGCCCTGGACGTCTTCGGTGGCGGTGGGCGCGGCGTCCAGCTCCTCGAGCAGTTGAGGCAGCAGCTTCGCCGCCTCGCTGATGGCCACGCCCTCGTCCGTCAGCTTCTTCAGCCGCTTGAGCAGCGCGACGTCCCGCTCGGTGTAGACGCGGTAGCCCGCGGGCGTGCGCAAGGGCTGGAGCACGCCATACCGCCGCTCCCAGGCCCGGATGAGCTCCACCCGAACCCCTGACAGCTCCGCGGCGACGTGGATTCGGTAGGTGCGCTCGGCCATGGGCGATACGGGTCAGGGGCGACTATGCGCGGTTCGCACCTGGCTCCAGAGGGCAATCAGCTCCTGCGAGGACTCCGCGTACTGCGCACCCAGTGTGAAGGTGGTTTTCAGGTGCTCGCGCGCGCCGGGCCCTCCTACCACGACCGGAGAGGGGGCGCAGGCTCGCAGCGCATCCGACAACAGCGTTGCGAATTCGTCCGTTTCGCGCCGCTGCACGAAGGACAGCGCCACCATGTCCGGGTGGAGCTGCTCGCACGCGGCACGCAGCGCGTCAGCCGGGGTATCCGCCCCCAGCATCGTCACCCGCCACCCCTTGCGCTTGAGCTGCAC
>NZ_JABUMQ010000548.1:0-3836 GCF_013336645.1 Myxococcus sp. CA039A
GCTCGGGGGTGGCTTGAAGGCGCGTCCAGGGGGGCCCACCTGTCTCCATGGTGCCGTGCCCTCGGTTTTCTTTGCGCCCGGCGCAGCAAGGACTCGTGCGATGGCCAGGAAGCCTCGGTTCCCTCGGAAGGTGGATCGCCACGTCTACCCAGGCCCGGAGTACCGCTTCTCGAAAGCGAAGATCGGGCTGACCTATCAGGACTCGAAGCCCGACTTCCCGCGCCAGCCGAACGCGCCAGCGCGCGCGCCCAACGTGCTGCTCGTGCTGCTGGACGACGTGGGCTATGGGTGGTCCAGCGCGTTCGGCGGACGGGTCGCGATGCCGACGGCCGAGCGGCTCGCGCGGAGCGGGTTGAAGTATTGCCAGTTCCACACCACCGCGCTCTGCTCTCCCACGCGGGCCGCGCTGCTCACCGGCCGCAACCACCACAGCGCCGCGTCGGGCGTCATCGGCGAGATAGGCACGGGCTACCCCGGCTACACGGGCATCATCCCCAAGAGCTGTGGAACCATCGCGGAGACCCTCCAACAGAATGGTTACGGCACGGCCTGGTGGGGGAAGAACCACAACGTCCCCGACAACCAGACGAGCGCGGCGGGGCCGTTCGACAACTGGCCCACGCAGCGGGGCTTCGACTACTTCTACGGCTTCATCGGCGGTGAGACGGACCAGTTCCGTCCCGCGCTCTATCGGGGCACGGAGCCCGTGGAGGCCGGCCGGACGCCCGAGGAGGGCTATCAGCTCACGCGAGACCTCGCGGATGACTGCATCGGGTGGATGCGCCAGCAGAAGTCGATTGCCCCACAGCGTCCGCTGTTCCTCTATCTCGCACCCGGCGCGGGCCATGCGCCGCACCAGCCACCACTCGACTGGCGAGGCCGGCATCAGGGGAAGTTCGACCAGGGCTGGGACGCCTATCGCGAGGAGGTGTTCAAGCGGCAGATAGAGCTGGGCGTGGTTCCTCCCGACGCGAAGCTCACCGCGCGCCCCGCGGAGATTCCCGCCTGGGACTCCTTCGACGACGAGCAGAAGCAGCTCTTCAGTCGCATGGCGGAGAACTACGCGGACTTCCTGTCCCACGCGGACCACGAGGTGGGCCGAGTCGTCCAGGCACTCGACGACCTGGGTGAGCTGGAGAACACGCTCGTGCTCTACATCATCGGAGACAATGGCTCGAGCGCGGAGGGCACGCTCACGGGCACCCTCAACGAGATGCTGACGCTGGGAGGGTACGCGCCCGACCTCCAGCAGCTCCTGGACCGACAGGACGAGATAGGCCTGCCGGGCACGTCGCCGCACTACCCGGTGGGCTGGGCCTGGGCGGGCGACACGCCGTTCCAGTGGACGAAGCAGGTGGCCTCGCACTTCGGTGGCACGCGCAACCCGATGATTGTTTCGTGGCCTCGCGAAATCACCGAGGGAGGTGGCTCGCGCTTCCAGTTCCACCACATCATCGACATCGCGCCCACGTTGCTGGAGGTCATCGGCATCACCGAGCCGACGATGATGAAGGGCACGCCGCAGAAGCCCATCGAGGGCGTCAGCCTGGCGTACACCTTCGATGAAAAGGCCGAGGACGCTCCGAGCACGCGGACCACCCAGTACTTCGAGATGTTCGGCAACCGGGCGCTGTATCGCGATGGCTGGATGGCCTCATGCCGACATGGCCGGTTGCCGTGGCAGACGGTGGGAACGGCGGACTTCGCCAAGGACCGCTGGGAGCTTTATGACCTCCGGGGCGACTACAGCCAGGCGGTGGACGTCGCGGCCCGACATCCCGAGAAGCTGCGCGAGCTCCAGGACCTGTTCATGGTGGAGGCGGCGAAGTACGACGTGCTGCCCCTGGATGACCGGTTCATCGAGCGCGCGGACGTCACGCTCCGCCCGAGCTGGTTCTACGGGCGCAAGCGCGTCACGTTCTACTCGGGCATGACCTATCTGCCGGAGGGCAGCGCGCCGAAGACGAACAACATCAGCTACACGCTCACCGTCGGAGCGGACCTTCCCTCGGAGGGCACCGAGGGCGTGCTGGTCTGCGTGGGCGGAGACATGGGTGGTTGGTCGCTGTACGTGAAGGACCGGCGGCTCGTGTACCACTACAACTTCTTCGACGTGGAGCGGCACGAGGCCGTGTCGGACATCGAGGTCCCCACGGGGCGGGTGGAGCTGAAGCTCGCGTTCACCAATGAGTCCGACACGCTGGGCGGCCCCGCGTCGGCACGCATCTTCATCAACGGCAAGGACGTGGGCCACGTGGCGATTCCGCGTCAGTGTCGCGGGCGTTTCAGCACCGAGTGCATGGATGTCGGAATGGACTCTCGTTCGCCCGTGAGCCGCGGGTACCTGGACCGGGGGACGTTCCCCTTCACGGGCCGCATCGAGTACGCCACCTTCGACTTCGACCTGGAGGTCGCCAACCGCGAGCTGACGGCCGAGGAGCGGTTGGAGCAGCACGTCCGACTGGACTGACTTCCACCCGCCGGGAGGGCGACCCATCGCTCGCCCTCCTGGTGGGGTGGCCAGAATCGGGCCAAGGCGTTAGACACGACGACATGTCTTCTTCCAGCCGTGGTGGGCATATCTCGGGGCTGCGACTCGAGCGGGTGAGCGCCTCCCGCCAGTTCGCGGAGGGTCGGTTCCGCAACACCGCGCCCGTGCACCCTGGCATCCAGGGCAACCCCCTGCCGTTGCTCGGCGAGTACTTCTTCGGGGGCGCGCAGCGCACGCCTCCGGGGCCGTTGCCCCTGGAGAACCCGCTGGAAGCCTGGGGACGGAGGCCCGACACCGGCCTGCGGGTGACGTGGCTGGGGCACAGCACGATGCTGCTGGAGCTGGACGGCGCGCGCATCCTGACGGACCCCGTGTTCGGCGAGCGTGCCTCGCCCATGTCCTTCGCCGGGCCTCGGCGTTTCCACGAGGCGCCGGTGTCCCTGGACGCGTTGCCGGAGCTGGACGTGGTGCTGCTGTCGCACGACCACTATGACCACCTGTGCCGGCCCACCATCCAGGCCCTGGCGAAGCGGCGCGTTCCGTTCGTCACGGCCCTGGGCGTGGGGGCCCACCTGGAGGCCTACGGTGTGGCGCCGGAGCTGATCACCGAGCTGGACTGGTGGGAGCGGACCACGGTGGGACCGGTGACACTCACCGCCACGCCGTCGCAGCACTTCTCCGGGCGCGGCTTGGGCGACCGGAACCGGACGCTGTGGGCGTCCTGGGTTCTGGAGGGTGACAAGCACCGCCTCTTCTTCAGTGGTGACACAGGGCTGACGGAGGAGCTGCGCGAAGTGGGGCGGAGACATGGTCCGTTCGACCTGGTGATGCTGGAGGTGGGTGCCTTTCATCCGAGCTGGGGCACCATCCACCTGGGACCGGAGAACGCGCTCAAGGCCCACGAGATGCTCGGGGGCGGCCGGTTGATGCCGGTGCACTGGGGCACCTTCAACCTGGCCCTGCACGCATGGGATGAGCCCGCGGAGACGCTGCTCCGGCTGGCCTCCGAGCAGCAGGTCCGGCTCTTCACGCCTCGCCTGGGGGCCGCGAGCGAGCCCCTGCGCCTGGAGCAGGCCACGCCCTGGTGGCGGGAAGTCTCGGCGGGAGTGCTGGCCCCAGGGCCCATCCTGGGCGGGTAGGCGGGCGTTCCATCGACCGGGCGGCGGGGCTTCGCGGGACCCCTGAGTCGATGTCTTGGAACGCGGGCGGGGGGATGGGCATCTCTCCCTCAGCAGGTGGATACCACCATGACCATGCCCCTCATCGCGCTCGCGGCTGTCGGTTCAGGTGCGCTGCACGCACTGGCGGGACCGGACCATCTGCTGAGTCTCGCCCCTCTTTCGGT
>NZ_JABUMQ010000549.1:0-3827 GCF_013336645.1 Myxococcus sp. CA039A
CAGTTGTGTATAAGAGACAGCTGCTGGCCGCCGCGGGGGGCGTGTCCAGCTTCGCGCCGGCCGGAGGGTTGGAGGGCTCGGGACCGATCTTCGCCGCGGGGGTGTCCGTGGGCGCGCCCTTGGGGGGCGGCTGCGCATCACCGGTCGGCTTCTTCGTGTCGTCGTTGCTCACTGCTCGACCTCGCCGCCAATCATGTTGATGGTGTCAAACGTGGGGATGAGGTCCGCCAGCATCTTCCCCTCGATGATATGGGGCACCGCCGCGAGCACCGGGAAGCCCGGGGCGCGCACATGGACCTTGTACGGACGACCGCGCCCGTCGCTCACCAGGTACCAGCCCAGCTCGCCGTTCGAGGCCTCGGTCGCGTCGTAGCACTCGCCGGGCGGCACCTGGATGCCCTCCATGACGAGCTTGAAGTGCGCCATCACGCCTTCGATGGTGCCGTAGACCTCCGGCTTGGGCGGCAGCGCGATGCGCCAGTCATCCACGATGATGGGGCCTGCGGGGATGGTCTCCAACGCCTGGCGGATGATGCTGATGGACTGACGCATCTCCTCCATGCGGACGAGGTAGCGGTCGTAGTTGTCGCCGTGCTCGCCCACCGCGACGCTGAAGTTGAAGCGCTCGTAGACCCAGTACGGGTGCGCCTTGCGCAGGTCGTGGTCGATGCCGCACGCGCGCAGCGCCGGGCCCGTCCAGCCGTAGTCGATGGCGTCCTCGGCGCTGATGACGCCGGTGTTCTTGGTGCGGTCCACGAAGATGCGGTTGCGCGTGAGCAACCCGTCCATCTCCACCAGCAGCTCCTCCGTGCGGGTGAGCGTCTTGTGGACCTTGTCCGCCCAGCCCTCGGGCAGGTCGCGGTTGATGCCACCCACGCGGCCGAAGCTGGTGGTGAGGCGCGCGCCGGTCAGCTCCGTGACGCGGTCCTGGATGAGCTCGCGGGCCTCCATGCCGTAGAGGAACGGCGCGAAGCCGCCCATCTCCAGGCCGGTGGCGCCCACGCACGTCAGGTGGTCCGTCAGCCGGTGCAGCTCGCTGCCGATGACGCGGATGTACTGGGCGCGCTCCGGAATCTCCAGGCCGATGAGCTTCTCCACGGCGTTGAGGAAACCGAAGTTGTTCATCATCGCGGACAGGTAGTTGAGCCGGTCCGTGTACGGCAGGCACTGCGTCCAGGTGACGTTCTCGCAGCTCTTCTGGAAGCCGCGGTGCAGGAAGCCAATCTCGGGGTCGATCTTGACGATGGTCTCGCCGTCCAGCTCCACCTTCAGCCGCACGGTGCCGTGCGTGGCCGGGTGGGACGGGCCCATGTTGATGACCATGTGCTTGCTTTGGAGGTGGGCCTCCAGCTCCGAGCCCTCCGGCGGCAGCGAGCCGTCGGTGTCCGGATTGTGGCCCTTCGCATCAAACGTGTGGCTGTCGGCCATGGTGTCTGTCGTCCTCAGGAGTGCCCGCTGGTGCCGGGACCGCGGAAGATGTCCTTGATGGGGCGCTCAGGGATGAGCGGCTGCCGGTCTCGCAGCGCGTAGTCCTTGCGCAGCGGGTGGCCCTGGAACTCGTCGTACAGGAGGATGCGGCGCAGGTCCGGGTGGCCTTCGAAGCGGATGCCGTAGAAGTCGAAGGTCAGGCGCTCCCACCAGTTGGCGCCCCGAAACAGCGGCACCAGCGTGGGGATGACTGGCTGGTGCTCGCTCACGCGCACCTTGAGCCGCACGTGCTCGTGGCGCTTGAACGAGTAGAGGAAGTAGACGACCTCGAAGCGAGGGTCGTTCTCCGCCAGGTGCAACCGGTCCACGCCGTCGATGGAGCCGAAGAGCTTGAACTCCAGCTCCGCGTCGTTCTTGAGGAACGCGGCGACCTTCGGGAGCGAGTCGGGATGGATCACGGCCCAGGCGCCACCGGCCCGGTCCACATAACGCTCCACCACCGCCTCGGGAAAGTGGGCGGAGACCCTGTCCAACGCGAAAGTGCTCAAGGGGGACCCAATGACTGAGGGAGAAGAATCCGCGGCTTTATAAGGAGCCCAGAAGGGGGGCGTCAACGTAAACCCTCAACCATGTAGGCCACTTAGGAAGCCCAGAAGCCCGCGTTGCGCACGCGGCGTCCGAGCGGGCGTGTGGATCGGTGGAAGGGGAGGAATTCAGGCCGCCGAGCCCGGGGACCCCACGAGGGCGGGGGCCGTCGCCAGGGGGACGAAGGTGGCCACCGGCCGGCTCTTGCCAGGCACGAGCGCCTGGGTGATGGCCTCCCAGTGGAAGAGGGGGCCCGCCTGGTCCCGGGTGGCCTCCGAGACGAGCACCGGGACGCCCACCCGCTTGGTCAGCCCCTCGATGCGGCTGGCCAGGTTCACCGTGTCGCCAATGGCGGTGTAGTCCAGGCGCCGGGCGGTGGAGCCGATGTTGCCCAGGACGACGGGGCCGGTGTGGACCCCCACCCCCATCCGCAGGGCCGGAGCCCCCTGGAGCGCCCGGTCCGCGTTGAAGTCCTCCAGCTCCCGCACCATCGCCAGGGCGCAGCGCACAGCGCGCTCGGCGTGCTCGGCGTCCGCCAACGGGGCCCCGAAGTACACCATGAGTGCGTCCCCGATGAACTTGTCGAGCGTTCCTCCATGGCGGAATACCACCTCCACCATCCGGCCATAGTAGGCGTTGAGGAGCTTGACGACCTCGCCCGGGGGGAGCCGCTCGCTCATCGAGGTGAAGTCGCGGATGTCGGCGAAGAGGACGGTCACCTCGCGCAGCTCCGGCTCCGGGGAGGCGAGGCGCTGGAGTCGTTCCGCGACGGCGGGGGCGAAGTAGCGGCCGAGGCGGGCGCGCTTGAGCTCCTCTTCTGAGACGGCGGCGGAGAGCGCGCGGATGCGGTTGAGCAGGTGGCGGGCGCCGGCGGCGGCCACGGAGAGCATGACCACCGAGGCCAACTGGGCGCCGATGCCGATGCCGGCCTGGTGCTGGAGCGCCATCTCCGCGACGGCGGCGAAGGCGGTGACGACGAGCGTCACGGTGTTGCGCAGCGACAGCGCCGCGAGGATGACCAGCACCGCGAAGATGCCGAGCGTGAAGCCGGCGACGCCCCCGGGGGAGGGCGACACTGGAATCGCGTGGCTCTGGATCCAGTACACCGCCGGCACGTCGATGAAGGCCACGGACAGGCCGGCCCAGCGCACGGCGCGGGGCGAGCGGGCCACGGCCACCCACACCGCCGCGGTGCAGAGCCAGTAGACGGAGAGGGGGCGGAGGTACTCGACCCAGTCCGCCTTGCCCACGCCCAGGCCCAGACAGGCCGACATCACGAGCATGACGGTGACGGCGACGAAGCGAATCCTCGAGAGCTGGCGCGCGTTGCGTCGCCGCTCGTCGTCGAGGGCCCGGTTCACCGAGTCCTGGATGCCTTCTGGCGCGTTGGACCTCAGGCCCTCACCCCCCATCCCAGGCTCCACGGGTCGACTTCCGCAGCACGCACATCTTGCACCGTCTGGACCGCGCTCGCACCTTCCGGGCCGGAAAGGGTCCTTGCCTAGCGAGCCTGTCGCGTTGCGGTATACACGCGGATGCATGGCTGAGTCCGTTCCTCCTCATCCGTTCCGTTCGCTCGGTTGGCGCCTCGTGCTGGGCGCGGGCCTGGGGTTGGTGTTGTTCGCTGGAGAGTCCTGGCTGCTCTTGCGCTCGGGGCTGGTCGGCGTGGACATCCCCGTGGACGGGCCCTACGCGGCGCTGGCGGCGGCGGTGAGGCCGGTGCTCCCGGGCCTGCTCCTGCGCGTGGCGGCCGTCTACCTGGTGGCGGGGATGGTGCTCGCGGGCGTGGCGTGGGGGCTCGCTCGCGTCTGGGG
>NZ_JABUMQ010000054.1:0-41850 GCF_013336645.1 Myxococcus sp. CA039A
GCCCCCTCGGCCCCCACCACCAGGGCCAGGGGCCCGTCCAGTCGAGCGCTCCACATGGGCTCGGTCGCGTCCACGTCCGCCGCGGCCACCCAGAGCCCTGCTTCCTTCAGCTCCTCCAGGGCGCGGGAGATGTTCACGACCCGGGCGATGAGGCAGTGCTCCACCGCACCCGCTGACGCCTTGGCCACCGTGCCCGTCACCTGTACGGCGCGGTCCTTGGCGATGACGACCCCATGGGCGCCCAGCGCGTGGGCCGACCGGATGATGGCGCCCAGGTTGTGCGGGTCCTGGATACCGTCGAGCACCACGACGAGGGGAGGCCGCTTGCTGGCCTTGGCCGCGTCGATGATGTCCTCCAGCGCCGAGTACGTGAAGCCTCGAAGCTCGAGCACCACGCCCTGGTGGACCCCGCCGTCGGCCATGGCGGCAAGGCGCTCGCGCGACACCTTCTCCACCCGGACACCCGCGTCCCGGGCGCGGCTGAGCAGCTCACCCGCGGCCTTGGCGGCCAACTGCCCCTCCACGATGAACAGCCGCTCCACTTCGTCCGGTCGGGCCCTCAGGGCCTCGAGGACCGGATTGACGCCATAGACGTGACGCGCCGGGGAGTCCCCGCCCTCACGCTCGCCTCGACCACCCTTGGGGGGACGCTCACGCATGGGAACTAGAGGACCTCGACGGGAACGGAGAGGGTCTTCTGCTGGCGCGCGCAGATCTTCTCCGTGCAGATGAAGAAGACGAGCTTCGCGTCCACCGAGCCCTTGCCCGCGGCCGTGGCGGAGAAGGGAATCTCGAAGCGGGGGTCCGCGAACTCCTGGCCCGCGGCCTTCTTCGCGACCGAGTCCTCTCGTCCCAGCTTCTCCTTCGCGACGGAGACCTGCGTGCCCTTCACCTCGAGCTTCAGCGGGGCTTCCTCGGAGACATGGGCGCCGGGCTTCGTCTTGACCGAGACCACGAAGACGCCCTTCTCCCCTGTCTTGATCTGGCTGGAGGAGCCGTCCGTGGACACGTCATAGAGGCTGGCGGGGTCCACTTCGTCGGCGGACGCCGGGGCCGTCCAGACACAGGCCACCAGCAACGCGGCAACGGAGGTGAAGCTTCGGATGTGCGACATGGCGGGTCTCCTGAAAACGGGTGCTGCCTATCATGCCTGCGACGTGGGGCGCCGGCATTCTCTTCACGTGCCCCCTGCTCCGCTCGTGGGCGTACGACTCGTGCGCTTCCTGCGCGGTGCCGGAGATGTTGGCAGCCCCGGCGTTGGAAGACTTCGAGGTGGCAGGAGGTCTGGCACGGACACGGGGTCCGCGCCCGCGACCAGTTCCTCGGCGCGGATGATGATGGGCGTCGCCAGGTCCATGCCCGTGACAGCCTCCATCTCAGGCAAGGCGGGCGAGCTGTTCACCTCGAAGACCTTCGATTGGCCCTGGACATCCAGCAGGTCCACCGCCGCCACCTCCAGCCCCACCAGCCGGGTGGCCTTCTCCGCCGTGGCACGCTGCCCAGGCGAAAGCTCCATCGCTTCCAGTCGAGCTCCCTTGATGAGCGTGTGAGCGAACCGACCCGGACGCGCGCGGCGGCGCACCGCGGCCACCGCCTTGCCACCCACGACGAGCACACGCACATCCTGGCTCGTGCTCTTCACGTACTCCTGCATCACCAGGTTGTGGCCGAGGCCAAGCACCGCCTCGAGCGCGGCCTCCAGCGACTGGAGGCTCTCGCACACCATCACCCCGTGATTCTCCTGCCCCTGGAGCAACTTCACGAGCACGGGCACCCCACCCACCAGCCCCACCATCTCCTTCAAGTGGGCTGCGTCCCGCGCCATCACCGTGGCGGGAATGTCGATGCCATGCGCGGACAGCAACTGCAGTGAGCGCATCTTGCTGCGCGACTGCGCGATGGCCTGGGCGTGATTGACGAGCGGCACTCCGCCCAGTGCGAACTGATTCACCACCGCGAGCCCGTACGTGTTGATGGATTGGGCGATGCGCGGAAGGACCACGTCCGTGGGCGAGAGCTTCTTGCGATCGTAGTAGAGCGTGGCGCTGCCCCCGTCCAGGTGCATCTGCACCCGGAGCGGGTTGAGCACGCGCATCTTGTGCCCCCGCGCGCGGCCCGCCTCGACAAGACGCCGAGTGGAGGGAATGGAAGCGGACCGCGAGAGGAGGGTGACTTTCATGGGCAGGGGAAGGCAACCGGGCCGGAGGCGAGGGGACCTATAATCCCCGCACCGTCCCGGGTAAAGCCGCCCCCGGCCGCCTGCCTAGCGCTGACGGATGGCGCGAACCTCGACTTGGATGGGCGCTTCCGGTCGGGAGTTCTTGATGCGCTCGCACGCGGCGCCGTTGAAGAGAACGCCGTCCGACGTCAGCGACCAGGTTCCGTCACCCGCCAGGGTGCGCTCACCCTCGATGTAGACGACGATGAGCTTCGGGTCCGAGGGAAGCTCCGGCCCGCTCAGTTTGATCAAGCAAGGCTCCGGGTTGGAGATCTCCTTGCTGATCTCCTCCAGCGCGGCGGCCAACTCCTCCTGATTGCCCGCCTGGTAGAAAGACCGGCCACACAGACCCGTCGCCGCGATGCACGTGTCGTTGGGACCACAGGCCGCGGGGTTCGTGTTACAGGAACGGGCGAAACCGCCCGCCGACGCCATCGCCTGGAGCACCGCCGGACCATCCCCCGACGCCGTCTCGGCGCCGAAGCCGATGACGATGGTCGTGACCTTCTTGTCCTTCAGCGCCTGCACGGCCTTCACGGAGGCGTTGGTGTCGAGGCAGCCACGCTTCTCGAAGGCGGTGGAGATCTGCGAACCGCAGAGATTGCCAGCGATGGTGCACTTGCACAGTTCCGGTTGATCTCGGCCGGAGTACTCATTCTCCGGGTTGCAGTTGGGCAGACCATCCGTCAGCAGGATGACGAAGTTCTTGCGGTCCTTGTCCTGCAATCCAGGCATGGACCCGATGAAGTTCAGGCTTCCGCTCGTCGGTGTTCCACCCACCGGCTGCCCGGTGCCGTGGTTCGGAATGCCCTGGATCAGATCGTTGATGGAGTTGGCGTGGGCCAGCAGCGACGCGTCGTCGTCGGCGACCGGCAGGTCCTTGCGGACCGACGTCGCGGTGGGACCAGTGCAGGCCTCGATGCTCGAGCCCGTCGAGGCCTCGGGATAGGTCGTGAGCGCGAAGCGCACGTAGGGACCACTGTTCGCGAGGAACCGAGGCACGGCGGCCTGCAGCTCCGTCCACCGAGTGGGGCACGTGGCCGTGGGGCACGCGTTCTCATTGCCACACAGCACCGTCAAGCCGTCCTCGTCCCGTACCTGGCAGGACGGCCGCGACGTGTCCACCGGGAGCGTCATCGAGCCGGAGATGTCCACCAGCATCATGATGTTGGGCTTGCTCGCCAGGGCGGAGATGGTCTCCTCGACCGTCGTCTGTGCGATGGCGAGCGGCTCCACCGGTTCGAAGTCGTAGGACTGACAACCCGCGACGACGACACCCGAGAGGGCGCCGAGGACGAGAGCGCTCAGGAGGGGCAACTTGGCGCGCATAGGTAATGAATTCCTTCTGCTTCTCATGGGGGGACGCGGAGCTCCGCGCGGCCGGGCTCTTCAGGGGACGGCTTGGGTGAAGAGTATCGCGTGACTCCCCTCGGAGGCTACAGCCTCAAATGGAGGGCTGCATCCGGTTCAACTGATACTGCGAGGTTACAGCAGGAACCGATGGTTTCCCCTCGACAGGCACACACCTGGTGTGGCGTGGACGACATTGGCGCCTGCCTGATCCCTCTTCTCCGCGGCTCATCTAGAGTGTCAGCGTGCGCGCCCCCTGCGTCAGCCGCCACAGGGAGGCAAGCCCCATCACCTCGTCCAGGGGGCCTTGGAGCGCCTCGGGATCGAAGCCACACAGGCGCACCGTCGTGTCGCAGGCGATCAACTTCGCGCCCAAGGCCCTCGCCTCCTCCATCATCTTGAGGGGAGTCGGGACGCCCAGGGTCTCGCCTCGGGCGTGCTCCTCTCGCTCCCTCTCACCCTCTGGCTGACCAAAGGTTCCGCCCACCCAGGACCGGAGCGCGTCGAAGGCGAAGACGAAGTAGACCTCGTCACCCATGGCCACGGCGGTGATGCCCATGGAACTCGCCTGGAACGCCGGCTCATACGTGGCGTGCTGCAGAAAGAAGAAGACGCGTCCAGCCATCAACGCAGCACCATAACGGGGTTCGAGTCCGAGCGGGCAACCGGCATATAACCCGGGACGTTCCCCTGCTCGAGGCGCCCCCATGCCAACACCGACCTCGCCGCCACCATCTCGCACCATCGCGCTCCTCCCCTCTCGCGGACGACGGTGGTGGCACATCCTGCTCGGAGCGGGGCTGATCGCGAGCTCCGGGGGCACCGCGCTCGCGTACTCACACGCCTCGGGAGAAGCCTCGCCGGCCGTGCCCACCGCACCCGCCCCAACTCCGGTCCCGTCAGCTGATTTGCGGGAGCAGGTGCTGATGTTGCTCGACCCCTCCCAGGGACCCCTTCGAGAGGAGCAGTGGCGTCAGCTTGGGCCCCAGGCCGTGCCAGTCCTTCGCTCGCTCGTGGTGGACCCGTCGGTTCCCTCGACTCGACGCGCTCGCGCCATGGCATCGCTCGCCCTCATCGACCCGCCTCAGGGCGCCCCTTCCATCCAGGAAGTGCTGGAGGATCCCCGCGCTCCCGTGGACGTGCGCGCCAGCGCCGCGGGCGCCCTGGCACGATGCCTGGGGACCGAAGCCATTCGCCCCCTCGCGGCTCGACTCATGGACCGTGAGGACCCCGTTCGGGAGGCCGTGGCCCTGGCGCTCGGGCGGCTGGGTGGACAGCAGGCCCGTCAGGCTCTCGAGGAGCGACTCCCCATCGAGGAACGCCCTCTCGTGCGTGAAGCCCTCCAGCGAGGACTCAGCCTCGCGGAGCCCTGAGCGGCCGTGACGTGACTTCCGGACTCGCGTCGGCCCTAGGCTTCCGTTAGATGGGGGCCATGCGCCCCACGGTCCTCCTGTTCGATATCGATGGCACCCTCGTCACCACCGGTGGAGCGGGACGCCGTGCCATGGACCGAGCCTTCGAGCAGCTTCATGGTCGCCGCGATGCCTGCGACTCCTTCCACATGTCCGGCATGACGGACCGAGCCATCGTCCGCACCGCTCTGCGCATCATCGGTGTCGAGGACACCGAGGCCGCCATCGATGCCGGCATCGCCGCCTACCTCGCGCACCTCGCGGATGAAATCCAGAAGGTGGAGGCTCCTCGCTACCGTGTGTTCCCCGGCATGCGAGAGGCCGTACTCGAGGCGCGAAGCCGCCCCGGATTCGCCGTGGGACTCGGCACCGGCAACGTCCGCGACGGCGCGCGCCTGAAGCTGGAGCGAGTGGCCATCCATGACCAGTTCGCCTTCGGCGGCTTCGGCTGCGACCACGAGAACCGCGTGGAGCTGATTCGTCGAGGTGCCGAGGCGGGCGCGGCGACGCTCGGTGTCCCGCGCGAGCAGTGCCGGGTGGTCGTCATCGGAGATACGCCCAAGGACGTCGATGCGGCCATCGGCATCGGCGCCGAGTGCATCGGCGTGGGCACCGGGACCTTCACCGCCGAGGCCCTTCTCCAGGCCGGCGCACACGCCGCCTTCCCTGACTTCTCGCACCGCGAGGCCCTTCCGACGCTGCTCGGCGGAAGCTGACGCCTCCCACCCGCGCTCGGAGCCGAGCCCGGCCTGTGGTATCTCCCGCCGCCCTTCCGAGGAGCCCGTCGCATGTCATCCACGCTCGAGTCCTATGAGCTCATCCGCTTCGCCGAGGCCTTCGAGGGTCGGATCGCGACCGCGGGCGAGATGCTCGCTGGCCGCCCCGGCCTGGAAGCCGAGAAGAGCTGGCTGACCACCGCCTTCGAGTTGGTGCGCACCACGCGCGCCCCCGCCGCTGGCGTGGTCGACCGCGTCAAGGACCTGCCCGAGCTAGATGAAGCTCGCGAGGAATACGCCTTCCATCAACAGGGCCTGTGGGTCGATGCCCTGGAGAAACTGCACGCGGGCATCACCTTCACCGCCAGCAGCCGCGCTCCCGTCATCGAAGCGCTCTTCCCCCACCTCAAGTTCGCCCAGCTCCGACGCGCGCCTCGCGAAGTCATCTTCGAGTACGCCACGTCGTACGAGCGGCGCACCCGCAGCTCCTACGTCTCCCGCATCTTCGCTCGCGAGGACTTTGCGCTCGTCCGTCCCGTGATGGACCAGGTCGCCGCCGCCCATGCCGCGTGGCGCGCCAGTCATGAGCCCGCGCCACTCTCGCTCGAACAGGAGGCCGTGCTCCGCGAGGAGTTGGTGAACCTGGGGCGCAAGCTCGAAGTGGCGCTGCGACAGGCGCGCCTGCTCTCCGAGGCCGCGCTCGTCCCCGTGCCCAGTGTCCATGAAGCCGCCGCGCTCGGCCTCAAGCCCAAGCGTAAAGCGGGTCGCGGACTGGCTCCCTCCGATGATGGATTGGGGGCACTGGACCTCGAGCCCTCGGACTCCATGGAGCCCACCGAGGCCGAACTCGCGGAGGTCGCTGCCCTGGATTCGTCGTCCGACGACGCGGAGCCTTCCGCCCTACGGCACAGGGCTGGGAGCAACCCGGCGGCGACCGAACCGCTCGATACGGATGAGCCCGTGGACGTCGACGTGCACTCGACTCGCGGCAAGAACGAGGCACAGTCTGCCCCCGCTCTCGAGGGTGTCGAGGACGCGTCCGTGTCCGAGCACCTGGGGACGAGCGAGCCGGCGCCTTCCGATGTCGAGAGCCCTGCGTCCGAAGGCGGACCGGTCCAAGGCGGAGCTCGTGGCCGCAAGCGCGATGCGAACGCCTCCGCGCCCGTCGTCGAGTCCGGGTCCGACGCAACGGGCGTCCCCTCTCCGTCGGGCCGGGATTCGCCTCTCGAACTCGATGGCGGCCACGCCCCCATGGATGAGCGCGCGGACACGACGGAGGAGCCGCGTGCCTCGGGCCCTCGTGGACGCAAGCGTGACGCCGAAGGTGCCCCCACTTCAGTCGCTGAGGGCGCGGACATCGCAGGGACTTCACGTCCCGCCGGGGGCCGCGGGCGAAAGCGCGGCACGGAACCGGGTTCGACCTCTGCCGACGCAGCCAGTGCGCCAGAAGGTGCGCGCGGACAGGTGACTCGTGGCCGTGCGCGTGATTCGAGTCCGCTCCCCACCGCTGGTGGTGACACTGCTGACGCATCGGCGGACTCGCGTGCCCAGAGTTCCCGCGGACGTGCTCGCGATTCGAGCGCACCCTCGGCATCCACCGATACCGCGACCCCGGAAGGCTCGCGTGCCCAGGCTCCCGCCGTGCGCAAGAAGAAGGGCGTGACGTCGACCCCTGGCGCGGCAGGCACCGAGACCCCCTGAGCGAGCCTCGGCTCGCGCGTTCAAGGAACCCGGACATGGCGGACGCCGCCCTTCCCATCGACCCGCTCCTTCCGGAAATTGTCTCCACCTTGCGCGGTGCGCGCTCGCTCGTGCTCGAGGCTCCTCCTGGCGCCGGAAAGACGACGCGCGTGCCCCGCGCACTGATGGAGGCCGGGCTCGGCGGGGGCAAGGAGATCGTCGTCCTCCAGCCGCGACGCCTCCCCACCCGACTCGCCGCCCAGCGCGTGTCCGAGGAAATCGGCGAGCGCGTGGGCGACACCGTCGGCTATCAGGTCCGCTTCGAGGACGTGCGCAGCGCCAAGACCCGCCTGTCCTTCGTCACCGAGGGCGTGCTCGGACGCCGCCTCCTGTCCGACCCGACCCTTCGCGACGTGGGCATCGTCGTGCTCGACGAGTTCCACGAGCGACACCTGTCCGCCGACATCTCGCTCGCGCTGCTGCGCCGCCTGCAAGAGACTCGTCGCCCCGACCTCAAGCTCGTCGTCATGTCCGCGACCCTGGAGGCCGAACCCGTCCGGGCGTACCTTGGAGGTTGTCCCTCCCTGCGCTCCCAGGGCCGACGCTTCGACATCAGCGTGGAGTATCTCCCCGCTCCAGATGACCGGCACCTGGACCTGCAGGTCCTCTCCGCCATCAAACGCCTGTTCACCCACGGCGTGGACGGCGACGTGCTCGTCTTCCTTCCCGGCGCCGGCGAGATTCGCCGCACCCGCGACGCCTGCGCGGAGTTCGCCGAGCGCCATGACGCCGACGTCCTCCCGCTCCACGGAGACCTGTCCCCCGCGGAACAGGACCGCGCCGTGCGCAGGAGCTCGCGCCGGAAGATCATCCTCTCCACCAACGTGGCGGAGACCTCCGTCACCATCGACGGTGTCGCCGTGGTCATCGACACCGGCCTCGCACGTGTCGCCAGCCACTCGCCGTGGTCCGGGCTGCCCACCCTCAAGCTGTCCAAGGTGAGCCGTGCCTCCGCCATCCAGCGCGCCGGACGCGCCGGACGCACCCGTGCCGGCCACTGCATCCGCCTCTACACGCAGCACGACTTCGATGGCCGTCCCGAACAGGAGGCCCCCGAAATCCGCCGCATGGACCTGGCGGAGACCGTGCTCTCGCTGCGCGCCTCCGGCGTCGTCGACCTCGGTGCCTTCCCTTTCTTCGAGCCTCCTCCCGCGGCGTCACTCGACGCGGCCGAGACGCTGCTTCGCCGACTCGGCGCCGTCGACCCGAAGGGCATCGTCACGAACGTGGGCCAGCGCCTGCTGCGCTTCCCTGTCCACCCCCGCCAGGCCCGGGTCATCGTCGAAGGTGAGCGCCGGGGCGTCGGCGCCGAAGCAGCCACGCTCGCCGCGCTCATGGGCGAGCGGGACATCCGTCGAGAGGCCCGCGCCAATCTGGGCGGAGGAGGCCGCGCCGCCGCCGTCGTCAGTGGCCCCTCGGATCTGCTCGAATTGCTGGAGCGCTTCCGCGAGGCCGAACGCGCGGGCTTCGCGTCCGGTCGACTTCACTCGCTCTCCCTGGAACAGGGCGCGGTGCAGTCCGTGGACCGCGTCCAGAAGCAGCTCCGACGCACGGTGCGCAGCCAGGGCGAGAAACCCCACCGCGCGGAGGACATCGAGCAGGCCCTCATGCTCAGCGTCCTCGCCGGCTATCCGGACCGCGTCGCGCGCAGGCGAAGGCCTCGCTCTCCCGAGCTGCTGCTCTTCGGCGGCGGCACCGCGTCCCTCTCCGAGCTGAGCGTCGTGCAGGACGCGGACTTGATGGTGGCCGTGGACGCCGAGGAGCGCCCTGGCAAAGGCGCCGTGGTGCGACTGGCCAGCGCCGTCGAACCCGAGTGGCTGCTGGACCTCTACCCCGAGACACTCGAAGAGGTGGACACCCTCCAGTGGAACGCCGAGGCACGACGCGTGGAACGCCTCACGCGCCTTTCCTACGGCAACCTCATGCTCGAGGAGACCCGCGCCCCCGCGCCCGCCTCGGAACAAACCGCGCGGGTGCTTGTCGAAGCGGCGCTCGCGGCGGGCCCCGGACGGTTCGCGGATCCCGAGGCCCTGCAACAGTGGCGCACGCGCGTGGCCCTGCTCACGCAGGCCTTCCCCGAGGCGAAGTTCCCCACCGTGGATGACGCCTTCCTGCGCGATGCGCTCGCGTCCCTGTGCTCGGACGCGCGCAGCTTCAAGGACCTGGAAGGCGTGTCCCTCATCGACGCGCTCTACGCCCGACTCACCTCCGAGCAACAACGCCTGCTCGCCACCCACGCCCCCGAGCGCGTCACGCTGCCCGGAGGCCGCGGCGTCAAGGTGAACTACGAGCCGGGCAAGCCACCCTGGGTGGAGTCACGCCTGCAGGATTTCTTCGGGATGGCCCAGGGCCCCAGCGTGTGCGCCGGCCGCGTGTCGCTCGTGCTCCACCTGCTCGCGCCCAACATGCGCGCGGTGCAGGTGACGACCGACCTGGCGGGTTTCTGGGAGCGGCACTACCCGGCGCTCCGTAAGGAGCTGGGACGCAAGTACCCGCGTCACTCGTGGCCCGAGGACCCGAGGCACGCGCAACCGCCCGCGCCCCGCCCTCCGCGCCGCTGACTAGAAACGCTTGCGCATCTCCAGGTGGTCGATGCCGCCTTCGAGGAAGACGGTGCCCATCTCGGTGTAGCCGTGCTTCTTGTAGAACTCGAGGGCGTAGAGCTGCGCGTGCAGCATGATGCCCTTGACGCCTCGTCGCCGGGCTTCCTCCTCCAGCGACGTCAACAGCAGCGAGCCCACGCGTGCCTTGCGATGCGCCTGGAGCACCGCCATACGCCCTACCTGGCCCCACAGGCCCTGCTCACCCACGGGAGGCTGAGGCAACATCACCAGCCGCCCCGTGCCAATGGCGTGGCCTCCCTGGTTGGCGATGATGTGGTAGGCGTGCGCGTCTTCTGCATCCCGCTCGATGCCCTCGGGGACGTGCTGCTCCTCGATGAACACCACCTCGCGGATGGCGAGCGCCTGCATGAGCTCCGCCTCACTCTTGATCTGAGTGATGGAGACGGGCGCGGAAGTATCCGTGGGACTGGCCATGTCGCGGGCAAGGTACACAAAAGGACGCGAGGTCAACAGGCGGAAAAGCACCCGGACATGTCAAGGTGCCAACCGTCCATGAACCCCCGCCCCGTCGCCAGCCGTCTGCCGCTGGCGGGCTTCTACTTCTTGTACTTCGCCACCGTGGGCATCGTCCTTCCGTTCCTGCCCGCCTGGTTCAAGTCCCTCTCCCTCTCCGCGACGCAGGTGGGGCTCCTGCTGTGTCTCAGCCCGTGCATCTCGCTCATCGTCCCCTCGTTGTGGGGGCACCTCGCCGACCGCACCGGCCGTACGTCCCGCGTCCTCACCGTGCTGGCGCTCGGCGCGACGCTCGCCTTCGGACTGGTGGCCAGCGCTCGCACCTTCGAGACACTCGTCCCCGCAATGGCGCTGTACGCCTGCTTCGCCTCCGCGTTCACGCCGCTCGTGGACAGCCTCGCCCTCCACCACGTCGCGCGCACCGGTGACAGCTTCGCGCACGTGCGGCTCTTCGGCTCCGTGGGCTTCATCGTGTCGTCCGTTCTCTTCGGACTGCTCGCCACGGATGTGGACCGGACCGTGGTCCTCGTTCCGCTCGCGCTGCTGGCCATGCTCGTCCCCTGGAGCCTCGCCCTGCGCGACACCGCGGCTCCGAGCCGGGGACTGAGCCCCTTCGCCGGACTGAAGCTGCTGCGTCACCGCGACGTACGCTGGCTGCTCGCCGCCACGAGTCTGCACTGGATGGCGTGCGCGCCCTTTCATGGGACCTTCTCCATCCACGTCATGGCGCTGGGCTTGTCCCCCGCGGTGGTGGGAGTCGTGGCGGGCCTCGGTGTCCTCGCGGAAGTGGGAGTGATGGCGCTCTACCCTCGCGTGGCCGGGGGGCTGGAGCCGCGCCTTGTCCTCGCGGTCGCCTTCGCCGCGAGCGCGCTGCGCTGGGGCGGCATGGCCCTGGTGTCGTCTCCCACGGGCATGGTGCTGCTCGCGCCCTTGCACGGCCTGACGTTCGGCGCCTTCTACGTGGGCAGCGTGGCCTTCCTGTCGCGACGCGTGCCCCCGGAGCTGCGGGCCTCCGGGCAAGCTCTGTTCGCCGCCTTCACGTTCGGCCTGGGCGGCCTGGTGGGCTACCTGTCCGCGGGGGCCGGCTACGACTGGCTGGGCGGACACCGACTCTTCGCCGTCGCCGGGGTGCTGGAGCTCGTCGCAGCCGGCCTGGTCCTGAGGGCCTCCGTCCTGCCCGCGGAGCCGGCGTCGGGCCCCCTCTCCGCGGGGGCCTCGGGGTGATAGGCTGGGGGCCTCATGCGTATCGCCCGACTGCTCGCACTCGCCCTGGGCCTGCTGGCCGGCCCCGCCACCGCTCAGCCGGAGTTCTTCTTCGGCACCGGTGAATCCCCCACCTTCCGCGAGGAAGCCGTGGACAAGCGCTTCCTCCGCACGCGCCTGTTCCAGGCCCTGAACCAGGGCACCGCGGATGCCGCCTGCGCACAGGTGCTGGGCGCGTACCTGACGCTGCTCGGCGAGGTGGGCACCCAGTTCCACAAGCGCGACGAGAACTTCATGCTGGACCCCGCGCTGGTGCAGGCGCTGAGCACGCAGTTGGTGACGGACCGCTTCCCGGGCAACAGCTTCTTCGTGGCCATGGTGCGCCGGGTGCTCATCGACAAGCAGCTGCGCACCGACTGGCTCCAGACGGCTGAGTCGCTCGTCCCCTTCTATCCCGCCATCGACATGGCGCGGATGCGCTTCCTCGCCGATGGCGTGAAGCCGGTGGACAGCTTCCTGCTCACCCTGCCCGTGTTGCGTGAGCGCTATGCGGAGGAAGTCAGCCGCGTCAACTCGGTGGCCGTCTCCACCGCCGAGGCCCTGTTCCGCGACAACTACCTGGACCACGACGTGGCCTTCAGCGGCATGGAGCTGGTGGACGTCAAGCTGGAGAAGCCCAAGAAGAAGAAGCTCAAGAAGGGCGAGGAGCCCGAGCCGGAGCGCATGGTGGCCCGCCTCGTCTGGGTGGAGCCCGAGCCTCCCGCGACGGCGACCTACGAGTTCCAGTTCGGCAAGCCGCGCAAGCGCGAGCGCGTGGACATCGTCGCCATCCTCCAGGACAAGCAGTACGTCGACCTCAACAAGCTGCTCAAGGGCAACCGCGTGCTCGTGCGGGGGCGCTTCTGGGAATACAAGAAGGGCCTGTCGTCCGTCGAACTGCGCGACGCCCTGCTCTTCCAGGAGCGGGACTGGGCACGCGTGGGAGCCCTCGTCGAGCCGATGGCGCTGGCCACCTGTCCCCTGGCCGTCAACGACCTGTCCGGCATCGCTCCTGTCCAGCCCGGCGCCTTCAACAGCAGACCGCGCTGAGCCCCCGTCCCTCGCGGGAGCCCCACCTCCGCGAGATGGGATGGTGACGTCGGCCTTCGACACGTCGTTCCCTGGCGTCGCATCCCTGGCATGACGGCTGCTTCGTCCCTCGCGCCAACGCCAGCGAGGGATGACATGAAGGTCGACGCCGAGGCCCCAGCCGACAGCACTCCGACGAAGCAACGCCCCGACGCGGAGCGGTTCCAACGGGCACTCCAGGAAGCACCTCAGCGAAGCGCCGCGCGGCCCGCGTCCAGGCCGCCGGCCACGCTCGCTCCCGTCCGTGCGCCGGCCCCCACGCTTCGCGCCCCGCCCCGCGCGGAGGCACTCATCGCCGCGCGCGCCACGTCGCCCGTCCTCGCGACCACTCGGGGCGCACTGGCCAGTCCAGAGCGCCTCGCGGTGACACGCCAGGCGATGCATGCCGAGTCCTCCCGATTGGGCAGCGTCCGCGGTGAAGCCCAGGCCTCAAACCAGGAGCGCACCGAGCACCGACTCACGGACCTCCTCGCCCGAGAGCTTTCGCGCGAGCCCCGCGTCCCCGCCAGTGCGCCCCTCAGGACGGAGTCGGTGCTCGCGCCACCCGAGGCCCCTCGGCTCACCGCTTCGCCCGAGAGCACGGGGACAGAGGGACGCATGGCAGCGACAGGCGCGGGCAGCGCGGCACGGAGCGAGGCGTCCCCCACCTCCCGCGTCGATTCGGCGCTGGAGCTCATCGAGCGCATCGAGGTCTTCGTGAAGTCGCAACGTCCGGCGCTGAGCATCAGCGTCCGGGGAACCCTCGACGCGACGGTGGAGGTGGAGCGGACGGGCCCTCGCGAAGTGGTGCTGCGCATCCAGGGACACCACGGGCCGGTGCCCACCCAGGATGTCGCTCGGCTGCGGGATGCCCTGGAGGCACGCGGGCTGAAGCTCCGCTCGCTGCGTGCTGGATGAGCGGGCCCGGAACGACGAAGGCCCTCTCGCCAGCGACGGGCGGGAGGGCCTCCACGAGACTCACGGGCGCGAACGGCGCCAGCTGCCTACTTGCCGGGCGCGGTCTCCAGCATCGCGCGCTTGCCGTCCTTCTCCTTGTACTCCTCGGCCTCGGCGAGCGGCGCCTTCTTCTCCGCGATGTTCGGCCACTTATTGTTGGAGAAGTCGGCGTTCAGCGCCTTGTACTCCGCCCACTTCGCGGGGAGCTCGGTCTCCGGGAAGATGGCCTTGGTGGGGCACACGGGCTCACAGGCGCCACAGTCGATGCACTCGTCCGGGTGGATGACCAGGAAGTTCGCACCCTCGTAGAAACAATTGACCGGGCAGACCTCGACACAGTCAGTGTACTTGCACTTGATGCAAGGGTCCGCGACGACGTAGGCCATGAAAGCTCTCCTCTAAATATCTTCAGCGCGTCCGTGGGCGCGCAGACTAATGGTTCGTTCCAGGGATGGCACCCTGAATTTGTGACACCTGTCCGACGCGTGTCGCTGTCAGCCGAGCAACCCCTGGGCCCGCAGCTGTTCGGCCACGAGGATGGACCCGCGCGCGGCCCCCATCTTGGTGTTGTGGGAGACGAGCACGTACTTGAAGCCGTTCTCCAGCACACCATCCTCGCGCACGCGGCCCACCGTGGTGGCCATGCCGCCATGCGTCTCCCGGTCCAGCCTCGGCTGAGGACGGAAGGGGTCGTCCATCACCTCAATCCAGCGAACAGGCGAGGAAGGCAGGTCCCGGGCCACCTCGGCGCCACGCCACTCGCGCATCGCCTGGGTGACCTCCGCCACCGTGGCCTTGGTGCCGAGCGAGACGAAGACGGACTCGGTATGCCCCTCCATCACCGCCACGCGGGTGCAGGTGCAGGACACCCGAATGTCGTGGGGAGTGAGGGCCGCGCCCCCCGCGTTCAGGGCACCGAGGATCTTCTTCGTCTCCACCTCGACCTTGTGCTCCTCCTTCGGGATGTAGGGGATGACGTTGTCGATGATGTCCATGCCGATGACGCCCGGAGAACGTCCAGCGCCGGACATGGCCTGCAGGCTGGTCATCAGCACGGCCTTCACCCCGAAGCGCTCGACGAGCGGGGCCAGCGTGACGGCGAGGCCCGTCGTCGTGCAGTTGGGGCTGGGGACGATGAAGCCCTTCCAGCCCCTCGTGCGCTGCTGCTCGCGCACGAGCGGCGCGTGCGCGGCGTTGACGGGAGGGATGAGCAGCGGGACGTCGTCGTCGTAGCGGAAGGCGCTGGCGGCGGAGAAGACGGGGATGTCCCTGGCCAGCCGCGGCTCCAGCTCACGCGCCACGTCCGCCTCCACGGCGGAGAAGACGAGGTCGTAGTCCCTGGCCTGGAGCGCATCGCCGCTGATGACCTGCATGCGGGCCGTCTCGGGCGACAGCGGCTCCGAGACGAACCACGCCGTCATGCCGTTGGCCGTGCGCAGGGCGTCCCCGTAGGATTTACCCGCCGAGCGAGGCGACGCGGCCAGGCCGGTCAGCTCGATGAACGGGTGATTCCTGAGGGCAGCGATGAACTGCTGCCCCGCGAGTCCGGTGGCGCCAACGAGGGCGGCACGAAGCTTGGCCATGGGGACGGGTCTCCAAAGGAGGAAGTCCGCCGCTCCATACACCCTTTGACGACGCACCGCATCCACCGAACCTCAGCGGGGCAGCGCCACCTGGGCACGGACATGGCGCTCGGTGGGGTAGCCCCCCCGAATCCAGCCCGAGAGGCCTCCGTCGAGACACACCGCCTCACGCCCATGCATGCGCAGCAGGCGGCAGACCCGGCGCACCTCGGACCCGTCGTGCGTGCCACCGCACAGGACGATGAGCTCGTCGTCGGGAAGCATGCGGTGGTCCCGGGCCACCTCCATGGGGGTCATCCTCAAGGCGCCGGGGATGTGCAGATCATGATGCTCCCATTCGGACGAAGCGCGACAGTCGATGACGAGGACCTCGTCATCTCCCAGGCGCAGATACAGCTCGGTACACAGGATGCTGGGCTCCACGAGGACCTCCGCGGGGGGCTCTCGGGGCTCAACCCGGGACCCCGCGGACCTCTTCCATCCCGCCTGGTCGCCTGCCCCTCCCCGGTCGCACCGGGGCCGGCGGGCCTACAGGCCGAGCTGCTTGGCGATGATCTCGTTCATCACCTCGCTGGCCCCGCCACCGATGGGACCCAGGCGGGCATCCCGCCAATGACGCTGGATGTCGTACTCCATCATGTAGCCCGCGCCCCCGTGGAGCTGGAGGCACTCGTCGGCGACGCGGCACGCGGTCTCCGTGGCGACCTTCTTCGCCATGGAGGTCTGCGCCACGGCCCACTCCCCCGCCGCGTGAAGGCGCAGGGCGTGGTAGGTCAGCTGACGGGCGCACTCGCGGGCGGTGAACAGGTCCGCGAGCTTGTGGCGCACCACCTGGAGCTGACTGAGCGACTGGCCAAAGGCGCGGCGCGACTTCACGTGCTCGACGACGCGCTCCAGCATGTCCTCCATGGCGCCCACGGCCCCCAGCGCGAGCGACAGGCGCTCCCACTGGAAGTTGCCCATGATCTGCGAGAAGCCCTGGTTCTCCACCCCCAGCAGGTTCTCCACGGGGATGCGGCAGTCCTCCAGGAACAGCTCGGCGGTGTCCGAGGCCCGCCACCCCAGCTTCTTCAGCTTGCGGCTCACCGTGAAGCCGGGCGTGTCCCTCTCCACCACCAGCATGGACAGCCCCTTGTGCCCCGCGGAGGTGTCCGTCTTCACCGCCATGACGACGAAGTCCGCGCGCACGCCGTTGGTGATGTACGTCTTGGAGCCGTTGACGACGTAGTGGGCGCCATCGCGCCGCGCCGTGGTGCGCAGGCCCGCCACGTCCGAGCCGGCATCCGGCTCGGTGATTCCCAGCGCGCCAATCTTCTCGCCCCGAATCGCCGGGGCCAGCCAGCGGCGCTTCTGCTCGTCCGTGCCGAACAGGTGGAGGGGGCCGGTGGCGATGGTGAACTGCGCCCCCAGGCCCGCGGACACTCCTCCCGAGCCACACCGCCCCAGTTCCTCCAGCAGCACCGCCTCGTAGAGGGGGCCGGCGTCCGTGCCGCCGTACTCGACGGGGTACTTCAGCCCCAGGAAGCCCAGCTCACCGAAACGCGCGAAGAGCTCCCGGGGGAACTCCTCCGCCTCCTCCCAACCCGCGACGTGGGGGAGGATCTCCTTCTCCACCACCGCCCTCACCGTGCGGCGAAAGGCGTCGTGCTCTTCCTCGTACACCCCATGACCATGCAGCATCTGGAAACCCCTCGGCCCATTCGAGCGCGCGAAGCCCAGCGACGGGCACCGCTTCTGACGCGAATCGTACCGGCCGGAGCCGCCCACGGCTTCCGTTGAATCTTGACCGGGCGGCGGAGGGCTGCGTATAAACCCGGCCCCAGCCGTTGGCGCCATAGCCAAGTGGTAAGGCAAAGGTCTGCAAAACCTTCATTCCCCGGTTCGAATCCGGGTGGCGCCTCAATGAAAAAAGGCCCGATGCGGAAGTCACTCCGCATCGGGCCTTTTCATTTTCCGCGGGCCCAGTGGCAGGCCGGTCGCACGGAGGCCCGGCACTCCCCCTGGAGACGGTTCGGTTCAGCGGATCAGCAGCCCAGTTCGACGGCGCCGATGTCGGGGGCACCGCCGCAGAAAGGCAGCCCCACGTCGGTGCCCTTGTCCACGGCCAGGGCGCCCGGGCCAAAGCCCTCGCCCAGGTCCGCGGAGCCGCTGGCGGACGACGCGTCACCCGTCGTGGACTTGAACTGGTCCACGCTCACCACCGCGCCGTTGCTCTTGAACTGACCGCTGGCGGCGAAGAGGTTGTTGCCCAGCTTCATGCCCGGCGCCTGTCCGCCCATGTCCACGGAGATGGCACCGTCCAGGATGTTGTTGCGCACCACCGGAGACTGGGTGGGGCCGCCCGTGCCGTGGCCGATGACGAGGCCGGTGGACACGTTGGTGACGGTGTTGTTCACCACCACGGTGCCCTTGGAGTTCTCCAGGCGGATGCCCGTGCCCTCCCCGCCGCCCGCCGCGGTGATGTCGTGCACGCGGTTGCGGCGCACGACGATGCCGGAGGGCACGGGTCCCTCGTGATTCCCACCCACGGAGATGCCCTTGGCGCCGTCGTAGATTTCATTGTCCTCCACCATCACGTTGTTGGCGGAGTAGTGCACCACCACCACGTCGCCCTTGGCGGTGCTCGACGGGCGGAACTGGTGCATGCGGTTGTTGCGGATGACCACGCCGTAGCAGGTCTTGATGTCCACCGCGTTCTCACGGTTGTTGTAGAAGTGGTTGTTCTCCACCAGCACCCCGTCCGCGGGCGGCAACGAGCTGAAGCCCTCGGGCCCCAGGCACTGCACGGAGTCACCCGAGTTGTCGTGGATGTCGTTGTTGCGGACGGTGATGTCCTTGGACGTGGGCTGCACGACGATGCCGTGCGAGTCCTGGTTGCCCGTCGTCTTCAGGAAGTCGTGGATGTGGTTGTTCTCGATGATGGCGCCAGTGGCCTTGTTGTAGGTCGTCACGCCCGCGCCACCACCACCGTGGTGCAGCTCCGAGTTCACCAGCGTGGAGCCGGCGACGTTGCCCTCGAAGGTGACGCCGAAGATGGGCTGACGCTGCACGTCCAGTTCGAAGCCGTCGATGACCCAGTGCGGCTGACGCACCTGCACCATCGCGCCACTGCCAGCACCGGGGATGATGCGCGGGCTGCCCTCGCCCTGGAGGGTGATCTTCCCGCCCTCGGTGCCCGGCTTCGCGTTGGCGCCGATGATGACGCGCTCGGCGTACGTCCCGGCCTGCACGCGGATGACCTCGCCAGGGCCCGCCTGGCTGATGGCCTTGTTGATGGTGCGCAAGGGCTGCGCGGCGCTGCCGTCACCGGCGTCATTTCCAGAGGGGCTCACCACCCACTCGCGGGTAAAGGACTTGGCTGACGCGGGCGACAGCGCATTCGCCTGGATGCCCGGCTGGGGCGAAGGCGTGGCGATGTTGGAGTGGTCCGGATGCGACGGCAGCGCGGCCACGGGCGTGTTGGGGACGGCCTGGACACCGATGGGAGGCAGGCTGCCGGTCGCCGTCGGGGCGCCGGGCGTCGACGGATTGGCGGGCGTCGAAGGATTGGAGGGCGTCCGAGTCACCGGAGCACCGGGGATGTTCGGAGTGGGAAGGAAGGCACCCAGGCCCGCTGCGTGAGCGGTCGAACCGAGCATGAGCAGGCTGGCGGCCAGGGTGGCCACGGGAGTCTTCAGCTTCAGGTAGTTGCCTTTGAAAATTCGCATGAGCAGGACCAACGCGAGACGCGCCGCGTTCTATTCGCCACGTGCCAAGCCCACCCGAACGAGCCTACGGGCGTCCGGTCCGTGACAGGCCCCGCCCCGGCGGGTACGGTGTCGCCCCCCGTGCGCACCGCCGTCCTGCTCCTGCTCTCCGTCGTGCTGTTCGCCTCCTGCGCGAGCCCCAAGCCACCACCGAACCTGGCCGGCGCCTCGATGGACAGCCCGGTCAGCGAGCGCCAGGACGCCGGGACGGATGGGGGCTCCGTGGAGCCGCTACCCGTCGAGGACGCCGGGACGACCGACGCGGGCGTGGAGCCCTCCACGGCCGTGAGCACGCCCGGAGAAGACCCGCTGGCCCAGGGCATTCCGGGGCCCGGCGAGCTCAAGCGCCTGGACTTCCGGGGCGGAGAGCCCCGGCTCCCCATCAAGCTCATGGAAGGACGGCGCGAGGCGACGTTCTCCCCCCGAGGCCGGATGCGGATGCGTTTCGGCGGGGCGGTGGACAAGGTGCTGGACGCCGCGGCGGGAACGCGGTGGACGGTGCGCGTGACACAGGGCGAGCCGGCGGTGCTCGCAGCGCGCGTGCAGTTGGGCGAGCACCGGTTCGCGGACCGGGAGGGACTCGCCGCCGCGCAGGAAGAGTGGAAGGCGCGGGGCCTCGCGGTGCGCGCGCAGGTGCTGGGCGCGGTGTACGGCATCGCCGGCAAGGTCATCGACAACCGGCGCTCGCTGCTCCTCGTCGATGAAGTGCTCACCCCCGAGGACGCGGCGACACGACAGGCGGAGCTGCTGCACCAGTTCGGCGCCAGGACGACGCTCTTCGAGGAGGTCCGCACCCCGGCGCGCGCCATCCTCGAGGTGCGCGACGAGTCCGGCGCGGTGGTGGGCCTGGCGCAGGACCGACTGGACGCGGACTCACCGGACGGCGCGGGCTTCGACGTGCGTCAGGTGGAGTTCGGCGTCGGCTACGACTTCCACGGCTTCGAGGACCGGACCTTCCGAGGCGCGCTCCAGTTCTCCGTGGACCGCGCGGGCCTGCTGGCCGTGGTGAACGTGGTGCCGCTCGAGGACCTGCTCAAGGGCCTGGTGCCGGCGGAGATCTTCGCGCGGGCCCACTCGGAGGCGCTCAAGGCCCAGGCCGTCACCGCGCGCGGCGAGGTGCTCGCGAAGGTGGGCATCAAGCACCTGGCGGACCCGTATCTGCTGTGCTCGGAGCAGCACTGCGCGGTGTACCGCGGCCGCACGGGCGAGGCGGCCAGCACCTCCGCGGCGGTGGAGGCGACCCGGGGCGAGGCGCTGTTCAGCGCGGACGGTCGGCTGGTGGACTCCGTCTACAGCGCGGTGTGCGGCGGCCACACCGAGGACAACGACATCGTCTGGGGCGGCCCACCGGACCCGAGCTTGCGCGGACGCCCGGACATCCTGGAGCCCTCGGAGGCCTGCCCTTCCCCCTCGCGGCTGGAGGCCTGGCTGGCCACGCCCGACGTGGGGGCCGCCTGCCGGCTGTCCAGCTTCGCCCAGCCCAGCAAGTTCCGCTGGGAGAAGCGCTTCACGGCGGCGCAGGTGGACGCGCTCGTCGCCCGGCTGGGCGTGGGCCGAGTCCAGGCCATGAGCTTCCAGGAGCGGGGCGTGTCCGGGCGGGCCCGGGTGCTCGCGTTATCCGGGGACCTGGGGGCCACCCAGGTGCGTGGCGAACTGAACATCCGGAGGCTCTTTGGGATGTTGAACAGCAGCATGGCGGTGGTGGAAGCCGAGCGGAACGCCGAGGGCCGGCCCACCCACTGGCTTTTCCGTGGCGGAGGCTGGGGCCACGGAGTAGGGATGTGTCAGACGGGCGCCATCGGCCGAGCGGAGGCCGGGCAGCGCTACCAGGATATCCTCCGTCACTACTTCAATGGTGCTGAAGTCGCCCCCATTTACTGACGTGAAGAGGGGGCGCGCCTGCGGAACAGTGCACGTCTCGTGAATGTCCTCCCCTGCCCACCTGTTCTGCCGCGAACGGGACGGGACTAGGCAGCGGGCCCGGAGGTTTATCATCGCGCCGTGAGCACGGGTTCCTCTCCGAAGACAGACTGGCGCCGCAAGAGGCGGCGGCAATCCCCGTGGCGAGTGGTCGCCGCGGTGCTGCTTGCCCTGGCGGTCCATGTCGCCTACCTGTCGGTCGTGCTCTTCACGGGAACGCTTCCCCCCACGGGGCGTGAGCGCAAGCCCGTCACGCGTCCTCCCACGTCCGTGGCCGTGCGGCCCCTGACGGAGGACCAGTGGTCCCGGAATCGGGGCAAGACGGACTCGAAGACGCAGACGACCCAGAAGCCCCGCGTCCAGGACAAGAAGCCCGAAGAGAAGAAGCCGGAGACCCGCCCCAATGGGCAGGTGGTGGACCTGGCGCCGGGCAACGAGCAGGAAGCCCCCGACGCGAAGTACCTCGCGGAGCACAACAACCGCGTGGACAAGGAGACGCGAGCCCGGGAGCAGACGCCCTTCTATCGGAACGCCATGCCGCAGCGCACCGCGCCCCAGGAGCAGAAGGGCGCGGACGTGGAGCCGCAGGCGCCGCGCATCGCCGGCAACAACGGCATGGGCAACGATGACCGGCCGCTCGCCGAGGGTGGCCAGAAGTTCGCCTTCGAGATCCCCGACATCCACCGCAAGAACGAAGTGAAGGTGAAGACGGACCCGAACACGCCCGGGGGCGTGGCGGTGAACAACCAGAACGAGAGCGACGAGCTGTCGGGCAACGCGAAGCGGCTCCGAATCCAGCCGGGCGACACCGGAGGCGAGGAAGAAGGCTCCGCCGGACGCGTGGGCTCGCCGGGCATCGCCGCGTTGATGCCGTCGCGCGCGGTGATGGACAAGGTGGTGGGCGCGGCGCCCAATGACCACCTGCGCGACGTGGACGAAGGCGACGGCACGCTGCTCAACTCTCGCGAGTGGAAGTACGCCAGCTTCTTCAACCGCGTGAAGCAGAGCGTGGGCATGCACTGGAAGCCCAACGAGACGCTGCGCCGCAGAGACCCCACCGGCAACATGTTCACCGGGAAGGACCGGCACACGATGCTGGAGATCACGCTGGACGAGAAGGGCCGCGTGACGAACATCGAGGTGGAGAAGAGCAGCGGCCTGGACTTCCTGGACATGGAGGCCGTGTCCTCGTTCCAGCGCGCGCAGCCCTTCCCCAACCCACCGCCAGGGTTGTTGAACGACGACTCGAAGGTGCGCTTCTCGTTCGGCTTCTTCCTGGAGATGGGTGGCGGCCCGCGCATGCGGCTGTTCCGTCAGCCCAACTGACGTTCGCTTCACCACGCGTGGCGTGCGAGGTCCTCGCGGCCGGACGCGGTTCCCACTACGGTGCCGCGCCGTGGACACCTCCCCCGCCGAGAGAAGCGTCGCGCTCCAGCAGCGCAGCAAACGCATCCGCTTCGTGTTGCTCGCCATCCTCCTGGCCAACTGGGTGGTGGCCGGCGCGAAGCTCATCTTCGGACTCATCAGCCAGTCCGCCGCCGTGACGGCGGATGGACTCCACTCGTTCATCGACGGTGGCTCCAACGTGCTGGGCCTGGTGGCCATGGGCGTGGCCTCGCGGCCCGCGGACGAGGACCACCCCTACGGGCACGGCAAGTTCGAGGCGCTCGCGTCGCTGGGCATCGGCGCGATGATTGGCATCGGCATGTTGGAGCTGGGGCGCATGGCGCTCGACTCGCTGATGCATGACCGTCACGCGCAGGTGACGCCGGCCATGGCGGTGGTGATGGTGCTCACCCTCTGCGTCAACTTGGTGGTGACGCGCGTGGAGGGGCACTACGGGCGCAAGTACAAGAGCAGCCTGCTGCTGGCGGACGCGAGCCACACGATGTCGGACGTCTTCGTCACGCTGGCGGTGCTCGCGTCGTTGGGCCTGGTGGCGATGGGCTACCCCAAGGCGGACGGCATCATCGCGCTGGGCGTCATGGTCTTCGTGGCCTGGGTGGCCTACGGCATCGTCCGGCAGGCGGTGGGCATCCTCTCCGACACGGCGAGGTTGGACCCCGCGCAGGTGGCGCAGCACACCGTGGGCGTGGCCGGCGTGCGCAGCTGCCGCGACGTGCGCAGCCGGGGCATGGAGGAGAGCGTCTACGTGGACCTGAAAATAGAGGTGGACCCGAACCTCACCACCGCGCAGGCCCACGAGGTGGCGGACCGGGTGGAGCGCACACTCCACGCCGCCTATCCGCAGGTGGTGGACGTCGTCGTCCACGTGGAGCCGGAGCACGACGGCGCGGACCGCGCGCAAGGTGCCACGCCGCACGTGAGCTGAGTCGGCGTCCCTCATGACGCGCGGGAGCGCGAAGGCCCCGCGAGAGACAAGAGCCGCATGCTCTCGTGGGCCGAGGCAAAGGCCCCGCGAAACGACAAGGGCCGCCTCCCTACGTACGGGAGACGGCCCCAGGAAGTACCCGGCCTATATGGCCCGTCAGGCGACGGCGGGCTTCGGCTCCGGCGTCATGTAGTCCTCGATGGGCGGGCACGAGCACACGAGCTTGCGGTCCCCGAGCACGTTGTTCAGGCGGCCCACGGACGGCCAGAACTTGTTGTCGCGCACCCACGGCGCCGGGAACACCGCCAGCTCTCGCGAGTACGGACGGTTCCACTCCGGATTCGTAATCGTGCGGACCGTGTGGGGCGCGTTCTTCAGGACGTTGTTGTCCTTCGGCATGCGGCCCTCCTCGACCTCACGAATCTCCTGACGAATGGCGATCATCGCGTCGCAGAAACGGTCCAGCTCCGCGCGGGACTCGCTCTCCGTCGGCTCGATCATCAGCGTGCCCGCGACGGGGAACGACACCGTCGGCGCATGGAACCCGTAGTCCATCAGCCGCTTGGCCACGTCCTCGACCTCGACACCCGACGTCTTCTTCAGCGGGCGCAGGTCGACGATGCACTCGTGCGCCACCCTGCCCCGCTTGCCCCGGTACAACACCGGGTAGTGGGGCTGGAGCCGCTCGGCGATGTAGTTCGCGTTGAGGATGGCCAGCTTCGTCGCCTTCGTCAGGCCCTCCCCGCCCATCATCGCGATGTACATCCAGGAGATGAGCAGGATGCTCGCGCTGCCCCACGGGGCCGCGGAGATGGCGCCGATGGCGTCCGCCCCGCCCGTCTGGATGACCGGGTGTCCCGGCAGGTACTTCACCAGGTGGCTCGCCACGCAGATGGGACCCATGCCCGGGCCACCACCGCCGTGCGGGATGCAGAACGTCTTGTGCAGGTTGATGTGGCAGACATCCGCGCCGACCAGCCCGGGCGCCGTGAGGCCCACCTGCGCGTTCAGGTTCGCGCCATCCATGTACACCTGCCCACCGCGCTCGTGGATGATGGAGCAGATCTCCTTGATCTCCTCCTCGAACACGCCGTGCGTGGACGGGTACGTCACCATCAGCGCGGCGAGCTTGTCCTTGTGCTCCTCCGCGCGGGCGCGCAAGTCGGTCAGGTCGATGTTGCCGTTCTCATCGCACTTGGTGACGACGACCTTGTAGCCCGCCATGACGGCGGAGGCCGGGTTGGTGCCGTGCGCGGAGGACGGGATGAGGCACACGTCGCGGTGCCCCTGCCCTCGCCCCTGGTGGTACGCGCGGATGACGAGCAGGCCCGCGTACTCGCCCTGGCTGCCCGCGTTCGGCTGCAGCGAGCAGCCCGCGAAGCCCGTGATTTGCGAGAGCATCTGCTCGAGCTGCTCGAAGATGACCTTGTAGCCGGCCGCCTGCGAGGTGGGCGCGAAGGGATGCAGCCGGCCGAACTGCGGCCACGTCACCGGAATCATCTCCGCGGTGGCGTTGAGCTTCATCGTGCAGCTGCCCAGCGGAATCATCGAGTGCGTCAAGGACAGGTCCTTCGCCTCGAGCCGCCGGATGTACCGCAGCATCTCCGTCTCGGAGTGGTAGCTGTTGAAGACGGCGTGCGTGAGGAACGCGCTCGTGCGGCGCAGCTCCGGCACCACCGGCGTCTCCACGTTGGCGCCCACGTCCTCCAGCGACGGCGCCGCCGCCTTGCCCGCGCCCGTGGCGAACGCGGTGAGGATGGCCTCCACGTCGGACACGCGGGACGTCTCGTCCAGCGACACACCCAGCGTCTTCTCGTCGATGCGGCGGAAGTTCATCCGCGCCGACTCCGCCGCCCCGAGCACCGCGCGCACCTGCGGCGTCGTCAGCTCCACGCGCAGCGTGTCGAAGTACTGCTCGTGCCGGACCTTCAGGCCCAGCTTCGCCAGCCCCCGCGCCAGCAACACGGTGAGCCCGTGCACGCGCTCGGCGATGGCCTTCAGGCCCTGGGGCCCATGGTAGACGGCGTACATGCTGGCGATGACGGCCAGCAGCACCTGCGCGGTGCAGATGTTGCTCGTCGCCTTCTCGCGGCGGATGTGCTGCTCGCGCGTCTGCAGCGCCATGCGCAGCGCGCGCCGGCCCTGCGCGTCCTCGGAGACGCCGATGAGGCGGCCCGGCATCACGCGCGTGTACGCGTTCTTCGTCGCGAAGTAGCCCGCGTGCGGACCGCCGTACCCCATGGGCACGCCGAAGCGCTGCGCGCTGCCCACCGCCACGTCCGCGCCGAACTCGCCCGGAGGCGTCAGCAGCGTAAGGCTCAAGAGGTCCGCGGCGACGATGAACAGGCCCCCCGCCGCATGAACCTTCTCGCCGAACGCGCGGTAGTCCAGCACCGCCCCATCCGTGGCCGGGTACTGCACCAGCGCGCCCACGTACTTCTTCGCGCCCAGGTCCACCGTGCGGTGGTCACCCACGACGACCTCCACGCCCAGCGGCTCGGCGCGCGTGCGCACCACATCCACCGTCTGCGGGTGGCAGCCCTCGGAGACGAAGAAGGCGGCATTGGCGTCGTCGCCCTTCACGTGCAGCGCCAGCGCCATCGCCTCGGCGGCGGCCGTGCCCTCGTCGAGCAGGGACGCGTTGGCGACCTCCAGGCCCGTCAGGTCCATCACCAGCGTCTGGAAGTTGAGCAGCGCCTCCAGCCGGCCCTGGGCAATCTCCGCCTGATAGGGCGTGTACTGCGTGTACCAGCCCGGGTTCTGGAAGATGTTGCGGAGGATGACGTTGGGCGTGTGCGTGTCGTGGTAGCCCATGCCGATGAAGGACCGGAACACCTGGTTCTTCGCGGCGATGGCCTCCAGCTGAGCGAGCAGGTCATGCTCCCCGCGCGCCGGCCCCAGCCGCAGCGGCTCCTTGGAGCGGATGGCCGGAGGCACGGTCTGGTCGATGAAAGCATCGAGCGAGTCCACGCCCAGCGCGGACAACATCTGCTTCAGCTCCTGCTCATCCGGACCGATGTGCCGGCCGGCGAACGACTCCTGGTACTTCCAGTTCAGGGACATGGCGGTGGTGGCTCGCGTGCGACTCACGACGGCGGAGTCGGAAAATTCGAGGACCGTCACTAACAACGGCCCTGCGGCGCTTCACTCTCAGGCTTCTTTGAGCAGCTTGGCGTAGGCGGCGGCGTCCAGGAGCTCGCTCAGCTGGCTGGTGTCCGAGAGCTCGATTTCGACAATCCACCCGTCGCCGTAGGGGTCGGTGTTCAGCGTCTCGGGGGCGTCGGAGAGTGCAGCGTTCACCTTCGTGATCTTCCCGGAAACGGGCGAGAAGAGCTCGGAGACGGCCTTCACGGACTCGACGGTGCCGAACGGCTCGTCCTTTTCGATCGTCGTGCCCACCTTGGGCAGCTCCACATAGACGACGTCGCCGAGCGTGGACTGGGCATGGAAGGTGATTCCCACCGTCACCTTGTTGCCCTCGACGCGGGCCCACTCGTGCTCGTTGGTGTACTTGAGGTTTTCGGGGATGTTCGGATCGGACATGGGGTGCTCCTCGACAGGGCTAGAAGGAACTCAGGGCTTCTTGTGGAACGGCGTCTTCACCACCACGGCGGGAACGGCGCGACCGCGAATCTCGACGTCGAACGTGGAGCCCTCCGCGGCCAGCTCCGCGGGCACGTAGCCGATGCCGATGGGCTTCTTCACCGTCGGGCCCATGGTGCCGCTCGTCACCTCGCCCACCGGCTTGCCGTCCTTGTGGATGGGATAGCCGTGACGAGGGATGCCCGCGCCGGTCAGCTCGAAGCCCACCAGCTTGCGCTTCACGCCCGCGGCCTTCTGCGCCACCAGCGCGTCCTTGCCGATGAAGCCCGCCTTGTCCAGCTTGACGATCCACCCCAGCCCCGCCTCCAGCGCGGTGTGCGAGTCGTCGATGTCATTGCCGTAGAGCGCGTACTTCATCTCCGTGCGCAGGCTGTCGCGCGACGCCAGGCCGCACGGCTTCACGCCGTCCTGCTGGCCCTCGGTGAGCAGTGCGTTCCAGAGCGCCACCGCGTCTCCCGGGGCGCAGTACAGCTCGAAGCCATCCTCACCCGTGTAGCCGGTGCGCGAGATGATGGCGCGCACGCCCGCCACCTCGCCCTCCGCGAAGCGGTAGGTGCCCACCTTGGACGTGTCCGTCTTCGTCAGCCGCTGCACCAGGCCGGCGGCCTTGGGGCCCTGCACGGCGATCTGCGCGTAGTCCTCACCCCGGTCCACGGGCGTGACACCGCGCGCATGCTCCTTCATCCACGCGAAGTCCTTGTCGCGGTTGCTCGCGTTGACGCAGATGAGGATGCGCTCGGGGCTGAAGCGGTAGGCGACGACGTCGTCGACGAAGCCTCCCTGCTCGTTGAGCAAGCCCGCATAGACGGCCTGCCCGTCCGCGATGCGAGCGAGGTCATTGGAGATGAGGGCGTTGACGGTCTCCAGCGCGCCGGGCCCCGCGAACTCCACCTCACCCATGTGCGACACGTCGAAGAGTCCAACGTGGTTGCGCACCGCCTCGTGCTCGGCGATGACGGAGGTGTACTGAACGGGCATGTCCCAACCCGCGAAGTCGACCATCCGAGCGCCCAGCGCGCGGTGGGCGTCGTTGAGCGGCGTACGCCGGGCCATCGGCTTCTCCTGATGAAGGGGGAGTGAAAACGGCGCGGACTATAGCCGCGCACCTTCGCCGATCAAGGCCGACGGGGACCGTCTACACTGGGACCAACATGAAGATTCGTAATCGATTGAATCCGTCCAACCCCTGCTTCTCCTTCGAGTTCTTCCCCCCGAAGACCGACGAAGGGGTGGCCAACCTGCTCAAGACGCTGGAGGACCTGGCGCCGCTGGAGCCCGGGTTCGTCTCCGTGACATACGGGGCCGGCGGCAGCACGCGGGACAGGACGCTGGAGCTCGTCACGCGCATCAAGGCGGAGACGGGAATCGAGGCCATGGCCCACCTGACGTGTGTGGGCCACACGCGAGAGGAGCTGCGGGAGCTGCTCCAGCGGCTGGCGGACGCGAAGATGGACAACGTCCTCATCCTCCGTGGAGATCCGCCGCAGGGACAAAAGTCCTTCGTCACCGCCGAGGGTGGCTTCACCTACGCCACGGAGCTGGTGCGATTCATCCGAGAAGAGGATTTCAACTTCTGCCTGGGAGGCGCGTGCTATCCGGAGGGCCACGTGGAGACGGCCTCCCGTGACGACGACCTGCGTCATCTCAAGGCCAAGGTCGATGCGGGGCTGGACTTCGTGGTGACGCAGCTCTTCTTCGACAACGCGTTCTACTTCGACTTCGTGGAGCGGGCCCGTCGCGCGGGCATCAACGTCCCCATCGTCCCCGGCATCATGCCCATCACCAACTTCGAGCAGGTGCAGCGCTTCACGCGGATGTGCGGAGCGACGGTGCCCATGCGGCTGGGCCTGCAGTTGGAGCGGGTGAAGGACCAGCCGGACGCGGTGGTGCAACTGGGCGTGGCGCACGCCACGGTGCAGTGCATGGAGCTGCTGTCACGCGGCGTGCCCGGCATCCACTTCTACACGCTCAACAAGTCCCCGGCGACGCGGATGATCGTGAGCGCACTGAGAGCCCGTACATGAGCGGTCCTGGTATCCAACTTCCTCCGGAGGACCCGCGCGCGAAGGTCATCGAGATCGTCCGCGCCCCGGCCTTCTTCCTGCTGTGCACGGGCGTGCTGAACGTCATCTTCAACATCCTGGGCTTCGTGCTCGCCGCGTTGAATGTGACGTCGCCGTTCGCGGGCCCGGGCGGGGCTCCGCTGGAGCTGTCGGGCTCGCTGGCGCTGATGCTGCTGGTGGGCATCCTCTGCGGCGTGCTGTCCGCGTGGGGCGCGCTGAGCGCGCTCAACCTCAAGGGCTACGGCCTGGCCACGGTCGGCGGCATCACCGCGCTGTACATCCTGTCCCCCGGCTGCGTCGTGGGAGTGCCGGTGGCCGTCTGGATGCTCTTCACCTTGCGCCGCGACGGCGTGCGCGAGGCCTTCCGAAGCTGACGGGCCCGCGGTCGGAGGCGATGTTTCAGACAGACGTGTTGGACGAGAAGCCAACGGGTGTCTCGTCCCGTCGGGAGGCATTCATTCCAGCCTTCCGCACAAAGACTGTCGAGTCCGTGTGCGAGTGGCTGCCCTGGAGTCCCAAGGCGTCTGGGAGTCTTCGTCCACGGAGTTCTCATGTCGCTGGAGGGCACGAGCCCCCTCGTCATCACCCGGCTGCGCTGAAGCACCTCCCAGCGGACGTGGGCCGCTGGTTCCCGACAGGGCCGTGCGACTGACGGTCGGACTGGTGAGGTCGCTTCACGGGCCTCACTCATCCGGCCCCGCGCAACTGGCTTTCATGGGTGCGGGGTGGACGGCTCGGGCGCTCCGAGCCATCCAGCGACTCACATCCCAGCCGCCCACGGAGCCCTTCATGTCGTCGAGAGTCCTCCTGTCCGCCCTGCCCGCGCTGCTCGGCGCACTCCTCCTCCAAGCCACGCCCGCGTCGGCGCAGGTGGGCACGACGGACCTGACGTGCTCCGGCGGCGCCTATCAGACCTGGGAGCCCGGACTCCGGCTGTCCAACCGACGCGTCACCGCCACGAACTACACGAGCTACGACACGTGCACCTCGAACGACACGCTCGTCACCTCGGGCGTGCTCGTGGCCACGACGGAGCTGTCCACCAGTTGCGGCGGCAACCTGGGCCCCAGCGAGACGACCGTCACCTGGGATGACGGCTCCGTCTCGACCTTCGCCCTCAAGGGCGCCGGAGTGGATGTCATCAACGGCGCCCGCGTCTTCGTCTCCGTCGGGCTGGTGACGGGAGGCCGCTTCCAGGGAGACGCCGTGATGATGACCCAGGCCATGAGTCCCCTGGACCTCACGCCGTGCCTGTATCCCTCCGGCCTGACGGCGCTGTCGGGCCCGAGCACCCTCCGCCTCACGCGCCTGTTCTGAGGCGCGGGCCTTCGCGCCTCACGACGAGCAGGCGACCCCGGTCACAGAACGCGCGCGGGGCAGGCAGATGGTGAAGACACTGCCCTCCCCCTCGCGGCTCTCCACCCGCAACGTCCCACCGTGCTGCCGCACCGTGCTGGACACCACCGTCAGCCCCAGGCCCGTGCCGTGCTCCTTGGTGGTGAAGAGCGGGTCGAAGATGTGGTCCAGCACACCCGCCGGAATCCCTCCACCGTTGTCGGAGACCCGGATGTGGAAGGCCCGCCCGACGCCCAGCTCCGCGGAGACCTCCACGACTCCCTGGCGGCCCAGGGGCATCGCCTCCACCGCGTTCTGCACCAGGTTGATGAGGACCTTGCGCAGCATCTCCCGGTCCACCCAGGGGGGCTCGAGCGCCGTGGGCACGCGGTTCATCACCGCCACGCCCTCGCGGGAGGGCACCACGTCGATGACCTCTTCCATCAGCCCGTGCAACGAGCACGGCTGGAGCACCAGCGGACGCTCCCGCACGAACTCCAGCATCTCCGACGTGAGGCTGGCGCAGACGCCCAGCTCCCGGTCGACGATGGCGAGGAAGCGCTGCAGCCGGGGGTCCTCCAGCGCCCCCTCCACGTTGCGCAGCCTCCGCGCCACCGCCGCGTTCGCCGTGCGGGCGGCCGCCAGCGGATTGCGCAGCTCGTGGCTCACCGTCGCCGTCAACTGCCCCACCGCCGCGAGCTTCTCCAGGCGAGCCATCCGCTCACGCGAGTCCTCCAGCTCCCGGCCACTGCGCTCCGTCACCCGCTCGCGCTCCTGCTTCTCGCGCTCATACGCGCGCTCCAGCAACACCTGCCGCTCCGCGACGCGCCGCATCTCCCGCGCCACGCCCCGACACGCGAGCACCAGCACCCCGTCCACCAGCCCCACCCAGAACGCCAACTCCAGCACGCTCCACCCCGGCGCGCCGGAGAACGTCGCCCCCGGCTCCGGCCAGCCAATCCCTCGCAGCACGTGGGCCACCACCGCCGTCACGCCCGCGGTCAGCAGCACCCTCGGGTCCCGATAGAAGCTCAGGAGCGCCAGCGAGCCGAAGACGTGGAAGTGTGTCTCCAGCCGCGCGCCCGACAGATGCACGAGCAGCACGGACCACAACACCTGCGTCACCGCCATCACCTGCCGCGTCACCACCGCGCCCGGCCGCACCAGTGCCAGCGTCACCGGGATGATGCACAGCGGCCCGCCCAGGAGCAGCGCCACCCACAGCGGCTCCGGACTGGGGCGCAGCCTCCAGTCCCACGGGTGCGCGGACGTCACCACGGCCAGGGCGAGCGCGAAGAGCCACTGCCCCCCCATCAGCCAGATGCACAGCCCATCCGCCCGCCTTCGCACCGCGCTCAAGTACTCCGACAACAGCCACCGCACGCGCGACTCCAGCGCCGCGTCCAGCGGCTTGGAATCCTGTCGCCCGGGCTCCGCCGCCAGCGGCGTGGGACGCAGGACCTCCAGCGTGCCCAGATGACTCGCCAACGCCCGTCCCGCGAGCGCATCCGCTTCTTGGTTCTTCGACATCCTCAGGCTCACCCCGGCCGTGCTGGCCCCTCAGGATCCGCCCCATACTAACGCGCCGCGCATATCCAGCAATGCAGTTCTTTCGGCTTTAACAGGTTGTGGCGTCGCCAACACCTGTCCCGGCCTCGTGGGCGGTGGGGCGCTGCGGGCTCCAATGGCAGGCGTTGTACCTGGGTACAATTCCAAAGCCAGACGCGATGACATCCGGTCAATCCGGCTTTAAATCGAGTTGCAGGAAGCCGCCCTGGACATATCATCGCGGCGTGGTGATGGCGGAGGACGCGGCCCACGCAGGCCGGAGCCTGCTCTAGCCCGGGCCGGTGGACTCCCCGACGGCTGGCGTTGGATTGAAGGCCTCGCTCCGCCCCCGGGGGGGTGGGCGGAGCGAGGCCCGCGGTATCCCTTCAGCTCAGCGTGCGGCGTGCACCAGCAGCTTGCGCAAGAGCGGCTCCAGCAGCTCGCGCCCCCGCAGCGCCGAACGCCACCGCTCCGGAATGGCCCGCGCGCCCAGCATCACTCCCGCGACGCCGCCCGCCACCGCCGCCGTGGTGTCGGTGTCATTGCCCAGTCGCACCGCGGCGCGGACCACCTGCTCGTAGCCGCCGCCGGCCGCCACGCAGTCGCGCGCTGAACGCAGACAGTCCACCACATACCCCGAGCCGCGCCCGGGCGTGTCCTCGGCACCGCGCGGAAGGACGGCATCGTCCAGCTCCGTGCGGGCCTCGGTGCCCTCGGGATGCAGCGCCCGGAAGGCCTCCAACGCGGCGTCCCAGGGACGGTCCGAGCCCTCCAGCGCGCGGCGGGCCCAGAGGCAGTACAGCGCGCAGCACACCCGCGAGCGAAGGTGGCCATGCGTCACCAGGGACTGGAGCATGGCGTCGGAGGCGAGTTCCGCGTCAGTCCCGCGATGCCACAGCGCGAGCGGCAGCGCGCGCATGAGCGAGCCATTGCCGTTGTCCTGCTGACCCGAAGGTCCGGAGCTCGTCCCAGGCACTCCGGCGCGGAACATGGACAGGGCCCGGTCCGTCTGGATGCCCACGTCGAAGACCTGACCATCCACCGCGAGGTAACCCCATTCCCGCCAGTTCACCAGGCGCCGGCCCAGGTCCTCCAGGTCCAGCCGCCCCTGATAGAGCAACGAGTCCAACAGGCACAGCGCGTGGGCGCCATCGTCGGACCATGTCCCAGGGGGAACGTCGGGGTGGGAGCGACCAAAGCCCGCGGGGGGCTCGAACTCAATCGCGTCGGCCGAGGGAATCCTCTCCGACGGGTGGAATTCGTAAGGCACGCCCAGGGCGTCTCCCACCAACAGCCCCAGCAGCCCTCCCTCGATTCGCTCCTCGCGCGTCACCACGAACCCCCTCCAGTCCTTCGCCCAGCGTCCGGGACTGGACGCTGGCGCCCACGCCCGCCCGCCGTCAAGCCGGCACGGCGCGGAGGCGGCAAGGGGTCTTCCGGGAGCAGGCGTGCAACGGCCCCCCTGCCCGAGCACGCCGCCAGGGTGATGTTCCCCAGCAAGGCGGTCCGCACTTTCGTCCCCTGAAGAGTCGTTCGCTCCGGAGCCCCCGGCGCCATGCAGGCGATGAGCGACTCCCCGCACCGGGCCAACTGGTGCCGAACCACGGAGGAGGCATTCGCATGGCTTTCAACCTCATCGACATGGTGCGTGAGCGTTTCACGGGCAACGTGATGCAGCAGATGGGTTCCGCGATGGGCGAGGACCCCAGCACCCTGGGCAAGGCCTTGCCCGGTGCCATCGCCGCGGTGGGCGGGAGCGTGGCGGAGCGAGGCTCCACGGAAGCAGGCGCCCAGCGGCTGATGTCCCAGCTCAACGAAGGCGGCTTCACGGGGCCCAGCGCGGGCAAGGAAGACATCCTCTCCGCGGACACCGAGGAGAAGGGACAGGGCATGCTCAGTGGCCTGTTTGGAGACAAGCTGGGCAGCATCACCAGTGCGCTCGGTCGCTCCAGCGGGTTCAGCAACAGCAAGTCCGCGGGCGGGATGATGGCGCTGGTGGCTCCCGTCATCATGGGCGTCATCGGCAAGCACGTGCGTGACAACCGCATGGGCGCCGCGGGGCTGGGACAGCTCCTGGGCAGCCAGAAGTCGCTGCTGTCGTCCGCGCTGCCCGCGGGGCTGGGCAGCATCCTGGGCATCGGTGGCGCCGCCGCGGCGGTGGGGCCTCGCGTCGTCGAGGAGGTCCACGAGACGCGCGCCATCCCCACCGTGGAGACGGTGCGGCGGCAGCAGCCCATCGAACGGGCGCCGGTGCACCACGCGGAGCCCAAGAAGAGAAACCTCTCCTGGGTCATCCCCGTGGCGCTGCTCGCGCTGCTGGCGGGCTGGTTCCTCACGCGCGGACGCCGCAGTGAACCCCGGCGCGAGCAGGCGGCCGTCACGGAGCCCGCGCGGCCCCAGGCGCAGCCGCAGCCGCAGCAGCGCCCGACGGACACCGGCGTGGGTGGCGGCGGCACGGCGGGCACCACGCCGCCGGTGGCCCGGGATGCGCAGGGCATGCGGCAGGCCATCGACAGCGGCGCGCGCAGCTTCATCCTTGCGGGCGTGGCCTTCGAGGAAGGCTCCGCGACGCTGACGCCGCAGAGCGACGCGAGCGTGGGGCAGCTGGCCTCGGTGCTGCGTGAGAAGCCCAACTCGCGCGTGCGCATCACCGGCCACACGGATGCCACGGGTGATGCGACCGTCAACAGCCAGCTGGCGAAGCGTCGGGCGGAGGCGGTGCGCTCCGCGCTCGTCGATGATGGCATCTCCGCCAATCGCGTGGACGTCGCCGCCGTGGGTGCCGCGCAGCCCCTGGCGCCCAACACCACCACGGAGGGTCGCGACATGAACCGCCGCATCGAGGTCCAGGTGCTGAGCCGCTGAGTCCTCGGACGTCCCCGGTCCGCCGGGCGCGTCGTCAGACACGAGCACGGGTCGGGCCTCCGCGTGGAAGAACACGTGGGGGCCCGACGCGTCATGTCGTCGACGACAGACAGCGCCCGCGCCCTCCCGCGTCATCCCACGGCACATCGCGCCGTGGCCCGCAGGGGGCTCGGCCTGCGACGTGTGAACACACCGTGCGTTCATTCCATGAGTGGGACGCAACGACCAGAAGCCGCCACATCCCGCATGCCTGGCGGTCCGCGCTGTGAATTGGCCATCACCTCCCGGCGCGGTGGGGATGAGCCTCTTGTCCCGGCCCCTCGTCTGGAAGGTGCCTGCAACTGTCCCCACTGAGACAGCACACACCGACCCGCGTCGCACCCGGCCGGGCTTTTCAGAGTACTCGGATTGCCTCACTTTCAGGAGCGAGTCCGGGGGCCGCGCGCCTCCTGACTCAACTTCCATGTCGGGGGGGAGCCCATGACAGTGATTGCGTTCCGGAGCAGGGAAAGAGAAGTCATCGACCCTGGGTGCGAGCTGGAACGGCGACTGGGACTGACGGCGAGCGAAGACAGGGCCCGGGGCATGTTCTTCCTGGGCGTGCTGGACGTGGTGCGCCGCGAATCAGGAGAGACGGCGGCGGCCCGCTGTCTGGCGGCCTCTGGGGAGCGGCGCTTCGTCCCCTTCTTCCTCTACCCGGTCAGCGCCTTCCTCCGGATGTCTTTCGCGGCGGCGGAAGTCCTCGCGCCCAGACTCGGCGGCTTCGAGACGGCGATGCGCATCATCGGCGCCCAGGCGACCCATGACTTCCTCGACTCGGTGGTGGGCCGCAGCTTCCTGATGCTCGCCGCGGGAGATCCGCGTCGACTCATCAACAATCTTCCGTCTGGCTATCGCACCGCCGTCACCTATGGCGAACGGCATGTCACCTGGACGGGCGCGCACGAGGGCTGCTTCAACGTGTTCAGGGACTTCATGCCGCACACCTACCATGAGGGGGTGTTGCTGGCGGTGTTGCAAGCCGTGGGGACGCGCGTCGCCAGGGTCCGCGGACGGCCCTTGAGCCTGCTGGACTGCGAATACGTCATGTCCTGGGCGTAGGAAACGCCGCCGTGCCGTCATCAGGGGCGGCGGATGTGAAGTGTCGCTCAACTCCTCCCGAGGAGGGCGTGGGTTTCCCAGACAAGCGGCGTACGACCATGACATGGACGCGAGCACGCACAGGGACGAGGGTCTGGAGATGGGCGAGGAGCGCGGCGGGGTCGACCCCCTCACGGAGCTCGCGAGAAGACTGGCGTTGACCACGTCGCGCGACAAGGCGCGAGGCATGTTCTTCCTGGGCGTGCTGGACGTGGTGCGCCGCGTGGCCGGAGAGGCGGCCCGGGCCCGGTGCCTCACCACCTCCAAGGAGCGCCGCTTCGTCCCCTTCTTCCTCTACCCCATCAATGACTTCCTCCGGTTGTCGTACTGCGCCGCCGGGCTGCTCGCGCCCAGGCTCGGCGGCTTCGACAGGGCCCTGGAGACGATGGGAGCGCAGGCCACGCGGGACTTCCTCGCGTCGGCGCTGGGAAGGACGCTGCTGACCGCGGCCAATGGCTCACCCCGCCGGCTCGTCGAACACCTGCCGTGGGGATACTCCGCGTCCGTCAGCTACGGTGAGCGGCACGTGTCGTGGGAGAGCGAGCGCAAGGGCTGTCTCCACATGCGGCGCGACTTCATGCCTCCTCCGTATCACCAGGGGGTATTGCTCGCCGTATTGCAGACCCTCGGCGCCAGGGACGTGCGCGTCGAGGGTCATGAGCCACGGCTGCTGGACTGCGACTACGCCCTGGCCTGGGAATGAGTCACGCCGTCCGCGTCACTCGTGCTGGCTGATGTAGTGGATGATGGCGGCGTAGAACCCCAGCTCGTCGAACAGGTCCGGGCCGAAGCCGACGACGTCCAGGTGGTCCTGGTCCAGGACGCTGGAAAGCGACGTCATCTGCGCGCTGCCGGGCGCGTTGAGGTCCGTGACGGGCCCCAGCGAGCCGTCCACGGTGATGGAGTCCAGCCCGAGCGGCGCGTCCGTGTAGCGCAGCCGAGGCCCCATCTGCTGGGAGTTGATGCCAACCACGCCGTCGTCATCGCGCTCGTTGCGCACGCCGTCGCCCTGCCCCGCCGCGCCGTCGTTGTCACAGTCGTCGACGCAGAACCCGTCCCCGTCGATGTCATAGAACGCCAGGCGCACCAGGAAGAACGCGGGATTGACCTCCAGCCCGGCCTGCGCGGTGAGCAGCGACGCATAGTGGGAGGCATAACGCGAGTCCATGGGGTTGGCCGCGTTGAAGGCCTTCATGCCCGTGACGATGCCGTCCGTGGCGTCCGCGTCGTTGTAGATGAGCTGCTTGACGGCGGCGATGCCGTCGTTGCCCGGCTTGTAGATGATGTCGCCGAAGATGTTCGCCAGCGCGGCGACCACGGACGTCACCCCGGGCCCCAGGTCCAACACATACTTCGCCACCGGCGAGCCCCGGTGCGGCGAGGACACACTCACGATGACGTCCACCACGGCGCGGCCCTGCCGCTCGAAGAGCACCTTGGAGGCCTTGCGCGCGTCGATGCCGCCCTGCGAGTGGCCGACGATGTTCACCCGCGTCGCGCCCGTGGTCGCCAGCACGCCCTCGATATCGGACGCCAGGTCCAGCCCACGCACCTCCGAGGACTGGAAGGCCTGCACCTGCGCGCCGAACGCCCGCTGTCCCGAGTTGAGATAGGGGTTGCAGCTCAATTCCAGCAATTCGTCACACGCATCCCCCACGAAGTTGCCCAGCTCGTCCCCGAAGTAATCAAAGCCCAGCAGGTCGTCATAGCCGGACAGGCCATGCGCGAAGACCACCGGATGAAGCGTGCGCCGCGCTTGCTGTGCCCAGGCGACGCCCTCCCCTCCCATCCACCAGGCGCAGACGAGCGCCAACCCTGTCTGAATCCCTCTCATGTCGCTCACTCCTCACCCACGCCTGCTCGCGTGGGCCCTCAGCGCCTCTGCGGGCAGACCCGCCACCCGCACGGCTCGTGTCCGGCCCGTTCCCCCTGGCCAGCACCCACCGACGAACAACGTGCGACGCGAGACAACCGGGCAGTCAGGCCCGGCGGAGGACTCGCCGGAGAGCGTCTGCCTTTACTAGCGAAGACCCGGGCTCCCCAGGGCGGCCAATTCCAGGAGCGTCGTGAAACACACACGCCATCTCCCCAAAGACTGTCAATGGGAGGAAGGGACAAGATTCCGGATGGCCGCCTCGAGCGTGTTGCGGATGAGCATGGCGATGGTCATGGGCCCGACGCCGCCGGGCACGGGGGTGATGAAGGACGCGCGCTCGGAGGCGGCGGCGAACTCCACGTCACCCACCAGCTTGTTGTCCTCCTCCTTGCGGTTCATCCCCACGTCGATGACCACCGCGCCAGGCTTTATCCACGCGCCCTTCACCAGCTCCCGCACGCCCACCGCCACGACGAGGATATCCGCCCGCGACACCTCGCTCGGCAGGTCGCTCTTGCTGTGGCAGAGTGTGACGGTGGCGTTGCGCTGCAGGAGCATCAGCGCCATCGGCTTGCCCACGATGTTGCTGCGGCCCACGACGACGGCCCGCTTGCCGGACGGCTCGCAGCCAATCTCCTCCAACAGCCGCATGACGCCCAGGGGCGTGCAGGGCCGGGTCGCCGCGCGGCCCAGCAGCAGGCTGCCCGCGTTCATCGGGTGGAAGCCGTCCGCGTCCTTCTCCGGCCGCACCGCGGAGATGATGACGTCCGCGTCGATGTGCCGGGGCAGGGGCAGCTGCACCAGGATGCCGTGCACCGCGGGGTCCTCGTTGAGCCGGTGCACCAGCGCCAGGAGCTCGTCCTGCGACACCGTGGAATCCCGGTGGTGCTCCCAGGAGTGGAAGCCCACTTCCTCGGCGGCCTTCTTCTTTCCGGTGACATACGTCTTGGACGCGGGGTCTTCCCCCACCCGCACCACGGCGAGTCCGGGGACGAGGCCCCGCTCCACCTTGAGCCGATCCACCTCCGCCTTCACCTCGGCTCGCACCCGCGCCGCCACTGCCTTGCCGTCGATCAACTGGGCCATAGCGCGGCCCACTCTATGAGAGACTCCCTTCCCGGTAGGGAGGGAAACCGCGGCCATGGGCTCAGGAAAAGTGCTCGGGGTGATGATAGGTCTCTGTGTCGGGCTGCTCATCGGCAGTCCGTGGGCCATTGTCCTGCTTGGGGCAGTGGGTGGCTTCGTCGGACACCGGTTCGACGAGATGAACGCCCTGCCCGCCGAGTCCCCCGACGCCCTCGCCGACTTTCCCCCCGTCGTGCCCTCCGCGTTCGCGGGACGGGGCGGGCCCCGCGACGCCGCGTCCGTGCAGGAGGAGGCCGACGCGCACCTCACGCGCAGCCTCTGTGCCCTCTTCGTGGAGGTCGCTCGCGCCGACGGTGAAGTCCGCCGCGAGGAGGTCCGGGAGATTCGCCGCTACTTCGAGGAGGTCCTCAAGTACGGCCCGGACTCGCTCGAGTTCGTCCGAGGGCGCCTCAAGGACTTCATCTCCGTCCCGCCCGACCTCGATGACGCCGTGGCGGCCTGCCAGGAGGCGCTCCCTTCCAGCGAGCGGCGCCGGCTCCTGGACGCGCTCTTCGAGCTGTCGCTCGTGGACGGCTCCCTGCAGCGCTCCGAGCGCGAGGTGCTCAGCCGGGTGGGCGACGGCCTGAAGCTCTCCGCCGAGGAGCAGCACGCCATCGCCGCGCTGCACCTGGGTGACAGCTCGGCCCACTACGAGGTGCTCGGGCTGACGCCCGACGCCACGGACTCCGAGGTAAAGAGCGCCTTCCGGCGGCTCGCCGCGGAGCTCCACCCGGACAAACATGCCCACCTGAAGGGCGAGGACGCCGAAGAGGTCGCCCGCCACTTCCAGGAAGTCCGCGACGCCTACGAGGAAATCCGGCGCCTGCGCGGGATGTAGCCCCCGGTTACATCCCGCCATCGCCCACGACGAGGTCTTCTCCCGCCATGAGCTCGCAGAAAAAATCCCCTCCGAAGAAGAAGGACGAGGCGTTCCACAACAACCCCTTCAAGGGCGCCATCAAGTCCATCCAGGACCAGGAGAAGAAGGAGGCCCAGGCCCGCGCCGCCTCCGAGGCGGAGAAGCGCAAGCCCGCGGCCGCCCCCGTGCGCGCCAAGGCGAAGCCGACCCGAGAGAGCGCCGAGGACGACGCCGCCCTCTTCTATTCCGCCATGGACGGCGTGGCGCAAATCACGAATCGGGGCGAGGCGCCCAAGTCCAACCCGCGCCTGCCGGAGCTCATCGACGAAAACGCGGAGGCGCTCGCGCAACTCTCCGAGCTGGTCGCCGGCCAGGGTGACTTCGACATCTCCTCCGGCGCGGACGAGTTCCTGGAGGGCACCAGCCCCGGCGTGGACCGCAACCTGCTGCGCGCCCTGCGCCGCGGAGACTTCTCCATCCAGGGTCAGTTGGACCTGCACGGCAAGACGCAGCCCGAGGCGAAGGCGGCGCTGGAGCGTTTCCTCTCCGACAGCCGCCGCGCCCGCCACCGGTGCGTGCTCATCGTCCACGGACGCGGTTTGCACTCCAAGGACCAGATGCCCGTCTTGAAGGAGCTGATGAAGTCGTGGCTGTCACAGAAACGTATTGGCGGACTGGTGCTGGCGTTCGCCACCGCACGTCCGCAAGACGGAGGAACGGGGGCTGTCTACGTCCTGCTGAGACGGTGACAGCCGTATCCTTTACGCGCGCCCGGCACTGTGCATACATACCGCCATGGCACGTGAACTGATCGACCTGCACATCCACGTGGGCGGCTCGGTGGCCCCCCACATCCTCTGGTCCATCGCCCATCAGCAAGGCTTCAAGCTCCCAGTCAAGACGTACTTCGACTTCGTGGAGCTCATCACCTCCCGTCCGGGCAAGGTGGGGAGCCTGGACGACTACCTGAAGATCCTCCACACCTGGACGGAGAAGATTCAGTCGTCGCCCAGCGCGATTGAGCGCTCCGTCTACGAAATCATCGGCAAGGAGTACCGGGGCAGCCGGGTGACGCAGATTGAGCTGCGCTTCAATCCCATGAAGCGCAACCTCCAATCCGAGTTGGACCTGGACCACATCATCCACGCGGCGCTGCGCGGCATGGACCGGGCGGTGCTCGAGTACGGCGTGAAGGTGGGCTTCATCTTCTGTCTGGCCCGCGAGTTCGACCACCGGCTCAACAGCATCCTGGTGGACAAGGCCATCAAGTACCGCACGCGCGGCGTGTACGGCATCGACCTGGCCGGCACGGAGACCAACGCCATGGAGCTCAAGCCGGAGGTCGTCGCGCAGTACGAGGACCTCTTCGCCCGGGCGCGGCGCGCGGGGCTCAAGTGCACGGTGCACACCGGCGAGACGCGGGGCACGGGCGCCGAGGGCGTCATGTCCGTGGTGGAGAAGCTCAAGCCGCACCGCATCGGCCACGGCATCCGCGCGGCCTATGACGAGAACGCGATGAAGGTGCTGCGCGAGAACGACATCGTGCTGGAGCTGTGCCCGACGTCGAACCTGCACACCAAGGCGGTGGAGGGCGTGGAGGAGCTGCGCCACATCATCCGCACCTTCTGGGACCGCAAGGTGAAGTTCACCATCAACACCGACGGCCCCTACCTGCTCGAGACGGACATGCGCCGGGAAATCGAGCTGGTGGAGAACAACGGCATCCTCACGCCGGAGCAGGTGGACCAGACGCTCGCCTGGGCCCGCCAGGCGTCGTTCATCCCCGCCTGAGCCCGCGCGCATGTACGGACTGACTCGCTCGCTGCTCTTCCGACTCCCGGCGGAGCCCGCGCACCGGCTGGGCCTCTTCGGGTTGAGGGAGCTGGGGCACTCCCAGGAGCTGTGCCAGTCCCTGCGGGGACGGGCCCTGCGGGGCGGCACCGACGCGCTGGCCGTGGAGGTGGCGGGCCTGCGCTTCGCCCACCCCGTGGCCCTGGCCGCGGGCCTGGACAAAGACGCGGAGGCGGTGGACGGCCTGTTCGCCTGCGGCTTCTCCGCCGTGGAGATTGGCACCC
>NZ_JABUMQ010000550.1:0-3813 GCF_013336645.1 Myxococcus sp. CA039A
TGGGTGGGTTGCTGCTGTTGCCGGGCATCACCACGTGGATGCTGGCGCGCCGTCAGGCGCGGGCGGCGGAGGCGGTGGGACAGGCCATCGAGTCCGTGGCGGCGGGACGCGTCGTCGCGCCCGCGTGGGTGTCCACCGACGAGGTGGGGGACCTGGCGGCGGGGATGAACGCGGTGCTGGCCCGGCTGCGACAGCTTCCGCTGGCGCTCCAGGCGTCGGCCGCGCGGCTGGGCGAGGCGGGCAGCCACCTGCGCACGGCCAACGATGAGCAACAGCAGAGCTTCACGAAGCAGGCCGCCGCGCTGCATGAGGCGCAGGTGACGTCGGAGGAGATTCGTCGCACGTCGCGCATGGCGGCGGACCGGGCGGACGCGGTGCTCCAGGTGGCGAAGCGCGCGGAGGAGCTGGGCCTCAAGGGCGAGGCGGCGGTGGAGCGCAGCGTGGCGGGGCTTGCGGACATTCGCGGCGCGGTGGACGGAATCCAACAGCGGCTGGCGAAGCTGGCGGAGAGCACCACGCAGATTGGCGACATCACCGAGACGGTGAAGGACCTGGCGGCCCAGTCCCACCTGCTCGCCGTCAACGCGGCCATCGAAGCGGCGCGCTCGGGAGAGCAGGGCAAGGGCTTCGCGGTGGTGGCCCGGGAGGTCCGCGCGTTGGCGGACCAGTCCATCCAGTCCACGCAGCGCATCCGGCGCATCCTCCAGGAAATCACCGAGGGCATCCGGGACGCGGCGAGCATGGGTGAGCAGGGCGTGCGCACCATCGGCACGGGGTTGGACCAGATGCGCTCGTCGGGAGACTCGCTGCGCGAGCTGTCGCTCATGTCCCAGGAGAACTCGGCCGCGGCGCGGCAGATCGCCGCCGCGGTGACGCAGCAGAACGCCGGCATCTCCCAGATTTCCATCGCCATCGCCGACCTGTCGCAAATCATGGACGCGACGATGAAGCGGCTGGAGTCCACGCAGGAGGCCACGCGCTCGCTGGCCCATGTCTCGGGCGAGGTGGGGCAGATGGCGCGTCAGTTCAACGTGGCGAGCTGACGCCCGAGGGCCTCAAGGGCAGCGTCAGGGTGAACGTCGTGTCGCCCGGCGCGGACGTCAGGTGCAGCTCTCCCCCGTGCGCGCGGGCAATCTTGCGCGCCAGGGGCAGGCCCAGGCCGGTGCCCTTCTCGCGGGTGGTGAAGAAGGGCTCGAAGATGCGCTCGCGCTCGGCCTCCGGCACCCCCGCGCCGGCGTCGTGGACGCGGATGGCATAGCGCCCGTCGTGTTCGGCGCCGGAGATGCGCACGCGGCCTCCAGCGGCGGAGGCCTGCACCGCGTTCTTCACCAGGTTCAGCAGCGCGGCGGTGAGCAGGCTGCCGTCGGCCTCCAGCACGGCGGGCGTGGCGTCCACCTCCAGCGTCACGTCGCGCATGCTGGCCTCCGCGGAGGACAGCTCCTGGACGACGGAGAGCAGGGCGGGGGCCTCCACGGGGGCGCGGGCCAGGGGCTGCTCGCGCGCGAAGGCGAGGAAGTCCTCGACGATGCGCTGGAGGAAGGCGACCTCTCGCTGGATGCGCTCGACGTGCTCCTGGGCCTCCTCGTGGGCGCCCGCGCGCAGGTCCTCCTGGAGGATGCCGGAGAACAGGGCGATGCCGCCCAGGGGGTTGCGCACCTCGTGGGCCACGCCCGCGAGCATCATCTTCAGCTGTCGGTCCCGACTCTCCAGCGCGCCGCGCATCACCTCCAGCTCACGGGCGAGCACGCCGATTTCGCGCGTGGGCTCTGGAGGCACGGGCGTGGTGAGGTCGCCCCGGCCGATTCTCAGCGCGGAGTCCATCAGCCGGCCGAGCGGACGCGCCAGCCCCCGGGCGGTGAGCAGCGCGATGATGGCGAGCGCGGTGAGGGCCAGCGCGCCCATGATGACGAAGGTGCGCGACAGGTGCTGGAGCGGGCCGAAGAACGCGGCGCTGCCCTCCACGCCCACCGCGCCCACCACCTTCCCGGCGTGGACGATGGGGGCATAACCCGTCTTGTACAGCCGCCCATCCGAGCCGGTGAAGAGGACCTGACTGGCCGCGTGCTCGCCCGCGAAGACCCGCGCCAGCTCCAGCCTGTCGCGCGCCAGCTCCGGCACCTCCGAGCCCACTGGCAGGCCGCCGCCCACGTCCGCGCGCACCCGACCCTGGACGTCCACGGCGAAGACGCGGCGCGCGCCGCTGGCCTCGCGCACGCCTTCCAGCAGGCGCACCAGGTTGCGCCACGTCCGGGTGCCACCCGAGTCGTCGCCGGCCTCAATCGTGAGCATGCGCTCTCCGTTGAGCTGGCTGGCGGTGGCGGCGGCGATGTTGGAGAGGCTGGTGCCCAGCTCCTCCTCGAGGATGGAGCGCGCCAACTGGTAGACGGCCGTGCCCGCCACCGCGACGAAGAGCAGGGTGGGGACGAGGAACGCCGCCAGCAGCCGCGTCGACAGCAGGCCGGGGAGCTCTCTCCACGGGAAGGCGTTTCGTCGCTCCGCGCTCATGCGTGGCGCGGACTCTAGCCGAGCGCCCCCGTGCGCGGTCCGTCTTCGAGCGGACGTCCCTCATCTGGTAGAAGCCCGAGGCACCCTCGCATGCGCTCTCTTTCTTCGCCCCGTCTCCGTGAGCCCCTGGTCGTCCTGGGCGCGTCGGTCGTCGCCACGCTGCTGTTCTTCCACCGGCTCCTCTCGACGGGCGGCGCGCTCTGCGAGCGGGACATGCTGCGGGTGTTCGCCCCGGCCAAGGCGTTCTGGGCGCACGCGGTGAGCCAGGGCATCTGGCCCGGTTGGTATCCCTTCAATGCACTGGGACAGCCCTTCGCCGGCGCCACCGTCACGGGAGTCTTCCATCCGGCCAACGTGCTGGCGCTGCTGTTCGACGGGCCCGGCGCGCTGACCGCGATGTCGCTGCTGTGCTACCCGCTGGCCGCCACCGGGACGTACCTCTTCCTGCGGGCCCGTGATGCTTTCCCCCTCGCCGCCGCGCTGGGCGCCCTGGCCTTCGCCCTGAGTGGCTACCTGGTCAGCCTCACCAACAACCTGCTGTACCTCCAGGCCGCCACCGCGTTGCCCTGGCTCCTGCTCATCGCGGACTCGGTGCTGGCACGCGGCTCCTGGTCGATGGCGGGCGCGCTGGGATGTGTCCTTCCGACGGTCCTCTTCGCGGGAGACCCGCAGGGCTTCACGGTGTGCGGCGCCACGGTGCTCCTCGTCGTGGTGCTGTGTCCGCTCGGTGCGGGTGTGACGCGTCGTCGGGTGCTGCTCGTCACGGGGACGGGACTGCTGCTCGCGGCGCTGGTGGCCACCGCGCAGCTCTGGGCCTCCGCGTCCGTGCTGGGGGAGACCTTCGCGGAGCGCCGCACCGCCGAGTCCGCGCAGCTCTGGTCGGTGCATCCGCTGCGGTTGCTCGACCTGGCGGTGGGCAATGTCTTCGCGCTGGAGCCGCCTCTTCGCGGCCCCGTCGCCCAGGGACTGCTGGGCATGCAGACGACGGACTTCTGGGCGCGCTCGCTCTATGTCGGGCTGCCGGTGTTGTTCCTGGCGGGCGTGTGCGTGGTGGCGCGTCGCCGGGAGCGCTGGGTGCAGGTGGCGGTGGGCTTCTCGGTGCTGGGGTTGTTGCTGATGTTCGGCAGACACACGCCCCTGTATGGCTTTGTCCATGACCTGGTTCCTCCGTGGCGGGCCTTCCGCTATCCGGAGAAGCTCACGGTGCATCTATCCTTCTGGCTGGCGGTGCTCGCGGCGTGGGGGGCCCAGGACCTGTTGGACCGCGCCTGGGGCGGACGTCGTCGCGCGGGCTGGGGGCTGGTGGGC
>NZ_JABUMQ010000551.1:0-3783 GCF_013336645.1 Myxococcus sp. CA039A
GGGGAATGGGGAGGGGAGCCTCGGTGAAGCCCTGGACCGCCTCAGGGCCCGTGCCCGTGTCGCGGGTGCGCGCCGCGTGCTGGTCGGCGAGGGCGAGCCACGGGCGCCACGTGGCCGGCAGGGGCACGTCGCTCCACGCGGCCAGGCCGAGCGCGGCGAGGCAGGTGGGCAGCAGGGACTTCTTCAGCGCGGGGGGCAGGGTGAAACCCAGGGTGCGGCGGGTGGCCTTCCTCGTCCTCGGGCTCATGGCGACCTCGACTCCAGGCGGGGCGTCCGAGAAGGACACTCCGGGCGGACACCTGTGGGCGTCCTCCCACCCGGGGCTATTGCGATGGCCGTGCCAGGGGCCTGCCCCGAGGGCATGAGACAGGGTGTGTCCCTGGGGCCGCACGCGAGGGGAAAACCGTGGCGGGGGCGTGGGTGTCGTGCGACGGTGCCCGCGATGAAAATCGCCACCTGGAACGTGAACTCGGTGAGGGCCCGTCAGGAGCGGCTGCTCGAGTGGCTGAAGAGCGCGCAGCCGGACATCCTCTGCCTTCAGGAGCTGAAGTGCACGGAGGACGACTTCCCGATGGAGGCCGTGCGCGACGCCGGCTACCACGCGGCGGTCCACGGGCAGAAGACCTACAACGGCGTGGCCATCCTCGCGAAGGAGGAGCCACGCGACGTGGTGAAGGGGCTGTCGGACGGCGTGGATGACACGCATGCGCGCCTCATCGCCGCGACGGTGGCCGGCATCCGCGTGGTGAGCGCGTACGCGCCCAATGGCCAGACGGTGGACTCGCCCCAGTACGAGTACAAGCTCGAGTGGTACGGCCGCCTGCGGCGCTACCTGGACACGCGGCACAAGCCCGACGAGGCGCTGGTGCTCGGCGGCGACTGGAACGTGGCGCCCGAGGACATCGACACCTACGACCCGAAGCTGTGGGAGGGCCAGACGCTCTTCACGCTGAAGGAGCGGGATGCGCTCCAGCGGCTGCGCGCGTTCGGACTGACGGATGCGTACCGGAAGCTGTACCCGGACACGCAGCGCTTCTCGTGGTGGGACTACCGGATGCTCGGCTTCCCGAAGAACCTGGGGCTGCGCATCGACCACCTCTACGTGTCGGCGCCGCTGGTGCCCAGGCTGACGGGCTCGGACACGGACCGCGAGGCGCGCAAGGGCAAGCAGCCCTCGGACCATGCGCCGGTGTGGTTGGAACTGCGGGACTGAAGTGGGGAGGACAGGCGTGATTCAGCTGCGATGGCCGATGTTGTGCGTGGGGCTGGGGATGTTCCTCGTGGGCTGTGCGTCCGCGGGCAAGCCGCCCGAGGCCGCGGAGGCGCCCGAGCCCGTGCCCGCGCACCAGACCTTCACGCTGGAGTCCGCGAAGCTGAAGGAGGTCCGCCACATCGCCGTCTACACGCCTCCTGGCTACGACGCGGCGAAGGACACGCGCTTCCCGGTGCTCTACATGCCCGACGGTGGGCTCAAGGAGGACTTCCCTCACGTCGCCTCCGCCGTGGACGCGGCCATTCGCGCGGGCGAGCTGCGGCCGCTGCTCGTGGTGGGCGTCGAGAACACGGTGCGGCGGCGCGACATGACGGGCCCCACCACGGTGGCCACCGACAAGGAGGCCGCGCCCATCTCGGGAGGCTCGGACGCGTTCCGGGCGTTCTTTCGCGACGAGCTGATGCCGGAGGTCCGCCAGCGCTATCGCGTGACGGAGGAGCGGGCCATCATCGGGGAATCGCTCGCGGGGCTGTTCATCGTGGAGACGTTCTTCCTGGAGCCGGAGCTGTTCGGCACGTACCTCGCGCTGAGCCCCAGCATCTGGTGGAACGCGGAGTCGCTGGTGCGTCAGGCGGGTGAGCGACTCACGGCGCGCTCGGACCTGAAGGCCGCGCTGTACGTGTCCTCCGCGAACGAGGTGGATGACATCGTCCCCGCCGTCGAGCGGCTGCGCGAGGTCCTCCGGGTGAGCGCGCCCGCGGGCTTGAAGTGGGAGGTCGAGCCTCGGCCGGACCTCCGCCACGACAACATCTACCGGTCCACCGCGCCGGCTCTGCTGCGCAAGTGGCTGCCTCCGGTGGCCGCCGAGACCGCGCGGTAGGCACGTCGTCGCGGGGACCGCCGAGAGCGCCCCGCCTTCACGCCCGGCCTGGATTAGAGTCGGCGCCCCATGCCCGTCATCCGACTCGACTGTACGAAGTGCGACCGGACGTTTGCGCCGGGCGCCGTGCTGAACCTGTGCACGTCCTGCAGCGCTCCCCTCTTCGCGCGCTACGACCTGGAGCGCGCGGCGAAGACGCTTCGGCCCGAGGCCCTGGCGACGCGGGAGCGCTCCATGTGGCGCTATCACGAGGTGATGCCCGTGGAGGACCCCGCGCAGCGGCTCAGCCTGGGCGAAGGCTACACGCCGCTGCTCCATGCGCCGCGCCTGTCGGAGTGGCTGGGGCTGAAGCGCGTCATGGTGAAGGACGAGGGCGGAAATCCCACCGGCTCGTTCAAGGCGCGCGGCCTGTCGGCGGCGGTGTCCATGGCGAAGGTGCTGGGGGCGAAGGCGGTGTGCCTGCCCTCCGCGGGCAACGCCGGGAGCGCGCTGGCGGCCTATGCGGCGCGGGGTGGCCTGGAGGCGCATGTCTTCGTGCCCAAGGACATCGCGAGCCTCTTCCTCATGGAGACCCGTGCCTACGGCGCGCACGTCGAGACGGTGGACGGCCTCATCACCGACGCGGGCAGGGTGTGCGCCAGCCTCGCGCGTGAGCATGGCTGGTACGAGTGCGCCACGCTGAAGGAGCCCTACCGCGTGGAGGGCAAGAAGACGATGGGCTACGAGCTGGCGGAGCAACTGGATTGGACGCTGCCGGACGTCATCCTCTACCCGACGGGCGGAGGCACCGGACTCATCGGCATGTGGAAGGCGTTCGAGGAGATGGAGACCATGGGGCTCATCGGCTCGAAGCGTCCCCGGATGGTCGCGGTGCAGGCGGAGGGCTGCGCGCCCATCGTGAAGGCGCATGCGGAAGGTCAGCCGGATGCGCCCATGTGGCCCGGGGCGACGACGCACGCGCACGGCCTTCGCGTGCCGAAGGCGCTGGGCGACTTCCTCATCCTCCGCGCCGTGAAGGCCAGCGGAGGGACGGCCATCTCCGTCACCGAGGAGGAAATCGTGCAGGGCACGAAGGAGCTCGCGGCCTCCGAGGGACTCTTCGCGGCGCCCGAGGGCGGGGCCTGCGTGGCCGCGCTGCGCAAGCTCCAGTCCGCGGGCCAGGTGGCGCCGGACGAGTCGGTGGTGGTCTTCAACACGGGCACGGGCTTCAAGTACGTGGAGAACATGGCCCCGCTCTGGTGAGCGCGGCCACGAGCCCCGTCGACAGCGGCGTCGCCTCCTTCGTCGAGGTGCGCCGCGATTCCCAAGCGGGCCTCGCGACAAGGTGCGGTGCGTCAAGCCTGGCCGAGTCCCTCAAGAGGCAACAAGTCGCACCTGAATCGCGGTGTGGCGCCCATGATGAGCGACGCGCTCGATGCGCCACTCGAACGGCGAGCACCCGTGCAGGAAGCGCCGCGGGTGGCCCAAGATGGGGAGTGCGCTCAATAGAAGCCACGCTCGACTCGTGACGCGCCACGGGTGCGCCTCGAACGGTGAGGAGTCTCCCTTGAATCATGTCCCGCGCCGCCTGCTGAGAGCCGCACCCCGCGATGTTTCCTCCAGCGCGAGCAGTCCCTCGCCCGGAGAGCCCGCCCTCCTGTGTGAGGGCACCGGCCGCGCGAAGGTGCGCCGGGAGGTTCGGGGGCTGTCT